>CAZFXK010000122.1:0-6527 GCA_964522975.1 uncultured Bacteroides sp.
CCTTTTTCTGCGATGGCTGGTTGCATTAGAGTGGGTTCACCCACAAGTGCAAAATCAATAGGTGGAAGCTGGGAGAGGGCAGCAGATATGCCGTTTTCTCCGGAAATTTCTTCTTCGCAAGAGGCTAGGTAGATGAGATTGTAATGTTGTTCTTTTTTTATTAGCAATTGAAAAACCTCAAAAAGAGTTACCAGGCTAGCTCCCGCATCATTGCTTCCAAGCCCATATAATTTACTATTCTTCTCCAAAGGGGTAAATGGGTCGATAGTCCATCCGGAAACAGGTTTAACTGTATCTATATGTGAGTTGAGCAGAAGGGTTGGTTTTTTAAGGTTAAATGCAGGACTTAAGGACCAGATGTTGTTGCCAAAGCGTCCCGATTCGATACCTTTCATTGCCATGTGTTTTTCAAGGAAGTCAGCAGCAGATTTTTCATCTTTGCTGATGGAGGGGATGCGAATTAAATCCACAAGTAATTTTTTCGCTTCAAGGAAATGGAAGTCTGTATTCATGAATATTTAATGATGCAATTTTATATTACTACTCTTTGAATACAAAGTTATAAAAAAAGAAAGCTCAAAAGAGTTATTTAAACAACTATTTTTGAGCTTCTTATCTTATAACTATTTGATTATAAAATGAAAGAATAACTTAAAAGGTTGGGTAGTAATTCCAAATAAAACTATACCTTTGCGATGTTAAATGAATATAAAAAAAGAATTAGAATTATGAGTTATCCTCATTTAGCCGTTTTAGTTCGTCATAAAGCTCAAAAATATGGCGATAGAACCGCATTGAAATATAGAAATTATGAAACAGGAAAATGGATGCCCATATCTTGGAATCAATTTTCTGATATAGTAGATCGTACAGCTAATGCTTTGGCTCATTGGGGGATTAAGGAGCATGAAAATATTGCTATTTTTTCTCAAAATATGCCGGAATATTTGTATGTTGATTTTGCTGCATTTGCCAATCGAGCGGTTACTATTCCGTTTTTTGCCACCAGTTCAGTGTCTCAAGTACAGTATATGGTGAATGATGCACAAGTTCGATATATTTTTGTAGGAGAACAGCTTCAATATGATGTGGCTTTTAGAGTGGGAGGTTTATGTCCTTCATTAAAGCAAATTATCATTTTTGATAAAAATGTTGTTAAGGATTCCCAAGATAGTTGTTCTATCTATTTTGAGGACTTCTTGAAGAAAGGGAATGAAATTTCCTATAAAGAATTAGTTGAGGAAAGAAGAAGTGCAGCTAGTTCTGCAGACTTGGCCAATATATTGTATACTTCCGGAACAACGGGAGAATCTAAAGGGGTTATGTTGCATCATTCTAATTATTTGGCAGCATTTAAATCCCATGATGAGCGATTGACTGATATGTCCGATAAGGATATAGTTATGTCTTTTCTTCCTCTAGCCCATATTTTTGAAAAAGCTTGGGTCTTTTATTCAATTTATGTTGGTGCTCAAGTATGTATCAATCTTAACCCAGCTGATATTCAAAAAACATTAAAAGAAATCCGTCCTTCGTTAATGTCTAATGTCCCCCGTTTTTGGGAGAAGGTTTACATTGGAGTTAAAGAGAAGATTGAATGTAGTAAAGGAATGACTAAAGTTTTAATGTTAGATGCACTTAAAGTAGGTAAAAAGCATAACATTGATTATGTGCGAATTGGAAAGACACCCCCTTTGATAACTCAATTAAAATATAAGTTCTATGAAAAAACAGTCTATTCTGTATTAAAGAAGACATTAGGTTTAGAAAACGGAAACTTTTTTCCAACCGCAGGAGCTACGGTACCCGACGAGATTTGTGAGTTTATTCACTCTGTTGGAATAAATATATTGGTGGGTTATGGGCTAACCGAATCAACAGCTACTGTGTCTTGTTTTTTGCGAAGAGATTCGGGATTTGAAATCGGTTCTGTAGGAACACCACTTTCCGGCATAGAAGTGAAAATTGGGGATAATAATGAGATTTTACTTCGAGGAGAAACGATAACTAAAGGGTATTACAAGAAAGTTGAAGAAAACAAGAAAGCCTTTGATGAAAATGGTTTTTTTAGAACAGGGGATGCTGGATATATGAAAGATGGCGAGCTCTATCTAACTGAACGTATAAAGGATTTATTTAAAACATCAAATGGCAAATACATTACTCCTCAAGCATTAGAAGCTAAATTGTTGGTGGATCGTTATATTGATCAGATTGCTATTATTGCAGATCAGAGGAAGTTTGTTTCTGCACTTATAGTTCCGGATTTTAATTATTTGAAGAGGTATGCCAATGAGAAAGGTATTAAATTTGATTCTCTGCAGGATTTGATAAAAAATCCTAGAGTTATTAGCCTCTATGAGAAAAGAATCGAAACACTTCAACAGCAATTTGCTCATTACGAGCAGATTAAGAAGTTTACTCTTTTATCTGATCCGTTTAGTCTGAAGAGTGGAGAGTTGACTTCCACATTAAAGATGCGTCGAGGTGTGATAGCTGAAAATTATAAAGACTTAATAGATAAAATGTATGAGGAGGATGAACCTCATTATAATCCTGAAATACATTAGTTGGAATATTTAACTTGTAACAATAAAGATAAACATAAAAATGGAAGATTATAATCAAGAAAATCAGATAAAAATAGAATTAGATGAAGATATTGCATTGGGTACGTATGCTAATTTAGCCATAATAACTCATTCGTCCTCTGAATTTATTCTTGATTTCATCCGAATTATGCCCGGTACGCCTAAAGCTAAAGTGCAATCTCGAATTGTTTTAGCTCCTGAACATGCTAAGCGTTTGATGTTGGCCTTAAGCGACAATATAAAAAAATATGAGCTAGCGTTGGGTAAGATTCAATTACCAGAAGAAACAAATCTCCCCCCAACTGTTAATATAAAAGGGGAAGCCTAAAAAAAAAGGTGATAGTATTGATATTTCAATTATTATTCGTACTTTTGCAGGCCGAATGATTTTTGTTAGGGCTAAATTTTAGATAAAAAGAAGTAAATTAAACAATATAATATAAAAATAGATTAAAAAATGCCTACAATTCAACAATTAGTAAGAAAAGGGCGGAAAGCAATGACGGAGAAAAGTCACTCTCCTGCACTTGACTCATGTCCACAGCGGCGTGGAGTCTGTGTAAGAGTGTATACGACAACTCCTAAAAAACCAAATTCCGCTATGCGTAAGGTAGCGCGTGTGCGCTTGACGAATCAAAAAGAGGTAAACTCTTATATTCCGGGAGAAGGACATAATCTACAGGAACACTCCATTGTGTTGGTGCGTGGAGGTCGTGTTAAGGATTTACCCGGTGTTCGGTATCACATTGTACGTGGTGCTTTAGATACAGCCGGAGTAGAAGGGCGAACTCAAAGTCGTTCAAAATATGGAACTAAACGTCCTAAAAAATAAATTATTAAAACAATAGAAGTTTAAACTCGTTTTAGTTTTCTAGCTATATTTATAGGTTGAGTAAGTTCTTTTAGCGAAAAGAGTTGAAGGCTATTCACTAGGCAACCAAAACAAAAACGTTATTTTTTTACAATGAGAAAAGCTAAACCAAACAAACGTGTCATCCTTCCGGATCCCGTTTTTAAAGATCAAAAGGTTACTAAGTTTGTAAACCATTTGATGTACGATGGAAAGAAAAACAAGTCTTACAGCATTTTCTATAATGCTTTAGATATTGTGAAAGAAAAAATGCCTGATGAGGAAAAATCTCCTTTAGAGATTTGGAAAAAAGCATTAGAGAATGTAACTCCTCAAGTAGAGGTTAAATCCCGTCGTATCGGAGGAGCAACCTTCCAAGTTCCTATGGAAGTAACAGGTGCTCGTAAAGAGTCTATTTCGATGAAAAATATAATAATCTATGCTCGTAAGCGTGGTGGCCAATCTATGGCTAATCGCCTGGCTTCAGAAATTATTGATGCCTACAATGAGCAGGGTGGTGCATTTAAACGGAAAGAAGAAATGCATAGAATGGCTGAAGCTAACCGTGCGTTTGCCCATTTTAGATTTTAATTTATAGTAATTACAGAATAAAATAAAGTAAGGAATCATAAAATGTCAAATCGAAACTTACAACTGACTCGTAACATAGGTATTATGGCTCATATTGATGCCGGAAAAACAACGACTTCTGAGCGTATCTTGTTTTATACAGGGTTAACTCACAAAATTGGTGAGACTCATGATGGTACGGCAACTATGGACTGGATGTCGCAAGAGCAAGAAAGAGGTATTACTATTACTTCTGCCGCGACAACTACGAGTTGGATATACGATAATAACACATATAAAATTAATATAATCGATACTCCCGGACACGTTGACTTTACTGCTGAAGTAGAACGTTCTTTGCGTGTACTTGATGGTGCAGTAGCTACTTACTGTGCGGTTGGAGGTGTTGAACCTCAATCTGAAACCGTTTGGCGTCAAGCAGATAAATATCATGTTCCTCGTATTGGATATGTTAATAAAATGGACCGCTCCGGAGCTAATTTTTATGATGTAGTTCGTCAAATGAAAGATGTGTTGGGCGCTAATCCTTGTGTAATTGTAATTCCTATTGGTGTTGAGGAAACATTTAAAGGTGTGGTTGATCTTGTTAAAATGAAAGCTATCCTTTGGCATGATGAGACAATGGGAGCTGATTATGACGTAGAGGAAATTCCTGCAGATCTTCTTGATGAAGCACAAGAATGGAGAGATAAGCTTCTTGAGCAAGTAGCAGAATTGGATGAATCTTTGATGGAAAAGTATTTTGAAGATCCTGAAACCATTACTGAAGAAGAAATCTTGCAGGCAGTGCGTAAAGGTACGCTTGAGATGAATGTGGTTCCGATGTTGTGTGGCTCTTCGTTTAAAAATAAAGGTGTACAAACATTGCTAGATTATGTTTGTGCTTTCTTGCCTTCTCCTGTTGACACTGAGAATGTCGTGGGGGTTAATCCGGATACAGGAAAGGAAGAAGATAGAAAGCCTTCTGAAGACGATAAAACATCTGCATTAGTTTTTAAAATTGCGACGGATCCATATGTTGGACGATTGACTTTCCTGCGTGTGTATTCTGGTAAAATTGAAAAAGGGTCTTACATTTATAATGTGCGTTCAGGAAAAAAAGAACGTGTTGCACGTCTTTTCCAAATGCATTCGAATAAACAAAATCCGGTAGATGTGATTTCTGCTGGTGATATTGGTGCCGGAGTTGGCTTTAAGGATGTTCGTACAGGTGATACTTTATGTGATGAAGACGCACCTATAGTATTGGAATCCATGGACTTCCCGGATCCTGTGATAGGTATTGCAGTTGAGCCAAAGACTCAAAAAGATTTAGATAGACTTTCTGCGGGATTAGCAAAATTGTCTGAAGAAGATCCTACTTTTACTGTCAAAACAAATGAAGAGACTGGGCAGACTGTGATTTCCGGAATGGGTGAACTACACTTGGATATTATTCTTGATCGTTTAAGACGTGAGTTTAAGGTTGAGTGTAATCAAGGTCGTCCGCAAGTTAATTACAAGGAAGCTATAACAAAAGAGGTGCAGCTACGTGAGGTTTACAAGAAACAATCGGGTGGACGTGGAAAATTTGCTGACATATTGGTGAAAGTTGGACCAGCAGACAAAGATTTCACTCAAGGAGGACTTCAGTTCATTGATGAGATTAAGGGTGGTAATATTCCTAAAGAATTTATTCCTTCTGTAGCTAAAGGATTTACAACAGCTATGGAGAACGGAGTTTTGGCCGGATATCCCCTTGATTCGTTAAAAGTAACACTTATTGATGGATCATATCACTCGGTGGACTCGGATCAATTATCTTTTGAAATTTGTGCTATTCAAGCCTATAAAAACGCTTGTGTTAAAGCTGGTCCTGTATTAATGGAGCCTATAATGAAGCTTGAAGTAGTTACTCCTGAAGATAATATGGGAGACGTAATTGCTGACCTTAACAAGCGAAGAGGTCAAGTAGAAGGTATGGAGTCTAGTCGATCAGGAGCAAGAATTGTAAAAGCACTTGTTCCATTAGCAGAGATGTTTGGTTACGTAACAGCTTTACGGACCATTACTTCTGGGCGGGCAACTTCATCAATGGTTTACTCACATCATGAGATTCTTTCTTCTTCAATAACAGAGAAAGTACTTGAAGAAGTTGGAGGAAAAGCTGTAAATTAAAAAATGAAAATACGTCACAGGTTAGCGAATGACTCTTAACTTGTGATGTTTTTCTATTATTCAATATTAATAATAATAATATAAGATGAGTCAAAAAATTCGAATCAAATTGAAATCATACGATCACAACTTGGTTGATAAATCTGCTGAGAAGATTGTAAAAACTGTAAAAGCAACCGGGGCAATTGTTAGTGGTCCAATTCCACTGCCAACGCACAAACGTATTTTTACAGTAAATCGTTCTACTTTTGTGAATAAAAAATCAAGAGAGCAATTTCAGCTTTCTTCATTCAAAAGGTTGATTGATATTTATAGTTCAACAGCAAAGACTGTAGATT
>CAZFXK010000123.1:0-6513 GCA_964522975.1 uncultured Bacteroides sp.
TTATCCAGATGATCAACAAAGGCAGATACATTTACAGTAAATTGAGTAATTTCCTGTGGTGAATTAACAGGAACATTTATTTCACCAATCTTTTTACCTTTCCACGTTTCATTATCCCAAGGCCCATCTAGCCATACATTAATCTTGAATTCTTCTTTTGTTTTTGGTGTGAGATACAAGTTAAATGTAGTATTATTACCCGGTTTGGTTCCTTCAAAGGCTTTCAATCCTTTTCTGTCCTCACTAAGCCCTCCGAAGCCAAAATATTTATAGCCAATGATATGCCCATTCTTCACATCAGTAATGGGCATATCATTATCCCAAATATTCCATGAATCTTGCTGAATACTTATATCAGATAGATAACACGCATATCCTGCAGAATAATACTGATAAGGATCAAGCCCATATATATGAAAACCCTCTGAAGTAACTTCGGCTCCTGTATATTCTCTCCCTTGATTATCTTTTGCTGTCCACTGATTATCTCTCGAGTAAGGATCATAAGCCTTTATTGTAACCCTTCCACCTTCTACAACAGATTTCTCATCCCATTCAACAGTAACCGGAGCTACCATTGGTTGCCTTGCAAATCCATACCCTCTTGGTGCTCTATGATAAAAGGCATACCATTGACCGTTGATTTGCTCAATACTTCCATGTGTATTATGCCCGGCATAACTTGTCTGTAATGCTGAACCATCCTGATTCAACACTGGAGCACGTGAATCCACAAGAACACCTCCACTTTTCCAAGGACCTAACGGAGAATCACCAAAAGCATAGCGCAAAGTAGAATTAGTGCTACTCAGTCCATATTCTGGACCTGAATATCCACTATAGATCCAAATATATTTGTTCCCTATTTTACGAATAGAAGCAGCTTCAAAAAAATTGAATGCTCCAAGATCCTCTCCTGGATATACCTTAGGATATAAGGTTCCTTCAGGATCTCTAATTACTCCATATCTTTCACTGGCCGGAATAAAATAATTAATAATCTCCGTTCCAGGTCTTAGTGAATACATGGTTTTTGGGTCTAGCTGAGCAGCATGTGATCGCTGGAACCCCCAGTAACCATATGCCCTAAAACTAATTTCGTAGTCAGGATCATTAGGATCTGTAACATATTCTATGTATACTGCAGGGTCAAAGCCCAAAATACTCCCAGGTATAGTAGCCGTACCATCAACCGTTAAATTGATAGGAGTAAAAGGACCATCCGGACGATTTCCTTTAGCTACCATCGCCTCTCTATTATGTCCTCGACTATGTGGATATAAATAATATTCTTTTGTACCATCTCTTCTTTTTACCTCAACAAGATCAGGGGCATACATTACATCCCATTGATTATTTATCTTATAGGTAAAAACAGGGCCTTCATCACGCCAAGCAGACAAATCCTCAACAGGTGCTGACCAAATCCTAATGTCTGGTCCACAATAACTATCAAATCTAACATCATGAGAACCTATAATATAAGCACGATATTTCCCGGGATTATCTGGATCTTCAAAAACACGAGGTTCTCCATCAGGTAAATGCTCCCATAAAGGTAGATAGGGATTACCCACGTTTCCCTTTATAATTACAGGGAGAATAAACAAAGATAAAATAAACACTACAATCGACTTTTTTCTTAACATAAATTATCTTTTTATTTATTGAATAAATTTAAAAAAATCAACATCTACATACCCTCCTGTCTCTTTCGTTGCATAATTAAATAAAGCAAACCGAGTACCCATAAAGAGTTTTTGATAATCAAATCTCATCTGAAAATCCTCCCCAATCTTTGTCCAATTTTCATTATCCAAGCTATAATAGAAAGAAGCTATATCACGATTCAAATTAAAATCACAATTTATACGCAGATATACAATATCAGAATTGAGTTCCACTCGTTCTTTTTCATCAACTTCCACATCTAGAATGGCTTTCTCTTTATTACTTAGATGAACCACATTAGTAGACATTGTGAGATATTTTGTCTCACCATCTTTTATTATGGATAGGAGCCCGGAATGTCCATTGAAAGCACAAAATCCGGCAACATCCCCATTTTTCATCTCTGAATGGTTAAATGCAACTGTACCTTGACAAGTAGGCCCTTCCATACGCTGAGTGATGGTATTACGGGCTGCATATAAACTTCCTACTACTTTGTTTGTTTTCAACCTCAAATAACCTGGACATTCAGTAAGCGACCAATATTCGTTCAGTGGATTATGGTTCCATTGCCAACATTTTTTAAGTTTAGATGAACTAAATTCATCACTTTCTACAATATGAGAATTAACAGGATGAGGTTTCAATGATATTTTTCCAGAGAAAGGAACTTTTCCATTCTCATCGCCCAATATTGGCCAACCATCTATCCAAGTGCAAGGCATTAATAAAGGAACACGACCAATAGCGCCTCTATCCTGAAAGATGACAGCATACCAATTACCTTTCTTATCATCTATAAGGCAACCTTGTCCCACATAAGGAAACCCGGCATAATTATCTTCTAAAATCACTTTCTTTTCATAAGGACCAGTGATATTCTCAGCACGATAACAAACCTGTCGGCGTTTACCATCTTTAGGCCATGAAATCATTAATAAATAATACTTACCATCATACTTTATTACATGGCTTCCTTCCAATAATCCGGTTTCTTCTTCATCACGCTCAAAGATACGCATAGACACTCCATCCTCTTTTATATCAGACAAATCGGATTTTAATTCTTGCAAAGAGCCTGTTCCATAGAACACATATGTTCGACCATCGTCATCAAAGAAAAGAGAGGCATCATGAAAATGCGACGTACGTGAAACCAATTTCCATTTATCCGTAGAAGGATCTGTTGAGGAATAAATATAAGAACTATATGGCTCATCATTGGGTGAAAATAACACATAAAACATTCCATCGTGATAACGAATAGAGGATGCCCATTGTCCACGTCCGTAGACAGTGCCTTCTTCCATTTCATATTTAGGTGTATCATTCAATGTATCAAACACATAACTAGCAAGTTCCCAGTTCACAAGATCCTTGGATTTCATTACAGGGGCACCTGGCATCATATGCATAGTTGTGGTAATCAGATAGAAGTCATCACCACACCGGGTCAATGAAGGATCTGGTGCATCAGCATTAATTATTGGATTGCAATATCTAGTTACCTCATTAGTCGTTCTACAACTGTGACATAGTATCACAAAAAACAATAAAATAGATAATTTTCTCATTAATAATTACTTTTTAGCGCATATTACAATAATTGAAGTCAATTAAGTTTTGATTATCAACACAATAAATAAGACTTGAATCATTTCATTATTCAAAATTAAATTCTCAGTTCACAATAGAAACATTTAATTTAATTCTCTCCTATTAGGCGTTTCGTCCATAAATAAATATGATTCTTTGTATCCCCCATAATCAATAATAATCTTTTCAAAGACAATCCCTGGATCTAAAGGTTTTATTGTAAGAGTTTGTCTATTATCTTCTGAAGTAGGAACTTTCACTTTCACCTCATTTTTCACAACCCGACGAGCAACCGTAGGATAAAAAATTGAATATACATTCTTTGGTTCCTCATTTAGATTGGCATTAAAATTTATTATTTTTGATTCCTCTCCATCAAATCCCACCTCATATTCATGGCCTTTCACGTCATGAAAAGCCAAAGTTGATTTGACAACTATATGTACAGTTACTTCTGTAATATCATTTGGAATTTCCATCCTGTAAGAAAGAAATGCTCCATCAACACCTTTTGAATAGGGCATCAAAGCAATTCCACTTAACGTACGCCCCATATAAGGAATAACCGTCCAATATGCTTCATCAGCATCTTTCTTTCTATAATAATGCTCAGCTTCTATAACCACAACCTTATTATTTCCAGTAAAGACATAGCCTCCAACTTTATTTTCAGGATTTTCTATGCGATAAATCTCTGGCTGAATATCTGCAGGAAAATCATCATTCCACGAGGTATAGCCAATATGTTTTTGAATCATCATATTTTTCCATTTACCATCAGACATAACATTATTATAGTCATAACATAATTCTGCATCTCGTTTAAATGTCTGCTCTACTTTATCTGCCCACTCATTTGCTTCTGGATTATTTTCATTGTAAAGCTTATGATTCATAGCCTGTGCATAATACATTTCATATAAATTGGCCATAGCTTGGACAGGAAAAAGAATCAATTGCTTATAAGCATCTTTATATTTAGAATCAAGCGATATATATTGACGTAATGCTTCTGCTTCGAGTTTGATAAATTCATCCGAAACCTTTTTCCATTCGCCCGTTTCAATATTATAAGTCGTTCGGTCAAGCATTTCAGGTGTTACACGCCCTGTGTATTTACTGTATAGATTCAGTATACGTGCGGATTCGGCTGCTTGAGTTTCTCCAAACTGCTGTGCACAAAACTGATAGGTATGATTCAGAAGATTATCCACACGATATTGGGTAGGATTCCATGCCATATCCAAAAACAAAGTAATAGGATATTCCATTGGTTTTAGATCGCCTACATTAAGTACCCAAAGTTTATCTACGCCATAATCGTAGGTTAATTGTAGTTGCTCCCACATATTTTGGATAGGAGTAACATTAAGCCATTTCGAATTACGAGGAGCACCTACATAATCCACATGATAATACAGTCCCCAACCACCTGGATGTTTTCTCTCTTCAGCATTGGGTAAACGAGTCACATTTCCCCAATTATCATCAGTAAGTAACATAATGACATCATCGGGAGCTCGAAGTCCCATATCATAGTACCTTTGCACTTCTTTATAAATGGCCCAAACTTGTGGACGTTTTTCAGGATTCTCACCTGTTACCTCTTTAATAATCTGACGTTGATTCTTGAATATTTTCTCTAACAAGCGTATATTTTCTTTATCTCGAGCTATATGTTTGTGATCTTCTCCTTCTTTACCTCCCATTGGAGCATCACCATCTCCACGCATACCAATAGTAATTAAGTCTTCGGTATCAACAGATCTTTCAATGCCTTCACGAAAAAATTGATCAATTACTTTTTGATTAGTTGTATAATCCCATACACCATATTCCTTGCGGTTTCTCGCCCACTCTTGGTGATTACGTGCCATAGGTTCATGATGAGATGTCCCCATAATTACCCCCATTTTATTAGCTATTTTACTATTTTCAGGATCATCCGCATAAAAGCTCCAATTCCACATCGCAGGCCAAAGAAAATTGCCACGTAAACGAAGAATTAATTCAAATACACGAGAATAAAATCGATGATCACCATAATTTGTATCATAAGTATGTTTCACCCATCCAGTAAGACAAGGAGCTTCGTCATTAAGAAAAATACCGCGATATCTTACAGCCGGTTCTCCAGCTGTATAATTTCCTCTAACAATAGATAAATCTGTTTTTTTTTCTACTGGCACATCAGCCCAGTCATACCAAGGAGAAACACCTATTTGTTCTGAAAGTTCATATATTCCATAAATGGTTCCTCGTTTATCACTTCCTGCAATAACCAACGCTTCATCTACGTCAGGCATTGGATTAAATAAAGTTGTTATAATATATTTTTCGTTTTTTCCTTTCAACTCAGAGTCATCTATTTTTTTTGTCTTAATCAATTCTTTTACATAAGAACTGGTTAGCTGACCAATAATAATAACACGCTCTTTTTTAGGTGTGTATAATAAGGATGGTTTATTTTCAGTTATATTAAAGAAATCATTAATCAAGTTTTCAACTGCAATAACTACACCTTCATCTTCATTTTTGTCTATGAGAATTGAAGTAGGATATCCTTTCTCTATTAACGTAAATCTGTCTACAGATAATGTGTTAAATGTTATCCCCAAATGATCAATTCCCCATAAAGGAATTGAAGTTCTCACTAGTACTGAAATTAGAATCAATAATTTAACTTTCATAATATTTTATTTATATTAACATCAAATGAGATATACAAACATACAATCTTAACTCTTCATTAATTGCTTAATCCGTTTCATAAACTTTTAGCCCCGTTACATCTATGTAACAAACCATCTCACTTGCTCTACATTGTATGTTATATAACATACAATAAGGTTTCTAACTAATTTTACACAAATAGTTAAGCGATATTGTTAATATTCATTTTTTGATATTGGTTGTTAACGTGAGTTCGATATAATAAGATAAGACTTTTGTAGTGCATTAATATTAATTTAAAAAAAAGAAGTTGTCCATGATTCGCTAAATAGCTATATTTAATTAGTTAATCAGATTGGAACTTCAGATTATTTTATTGTTGATAGCATGCCATTAGAGGTTTGTAAACTCAGTAGAAGTTCTCGTAGTAAAATTTGCAAAGAAGATTATCAAACAGCCCCTAATAAGGGGTATTGTTCTTCGCAAAAGAGCAGTAATTATGGATACAAGCTCCATGCAGTTTGCTCTATAGATGGAGCATTCAATAACTTTGATTTGTAAGAGGGCTCTGTA
>CAZFXK010000124.1:0-6475 GCA_964522975.1 uncultured Bacteroides sp.
CCAATTAATCTTGTAGCATTATTAAAGCAAAGCGCAAAAACCGACTAATTAAATTGAAAAAAACTACTAAGGAAAATTATAATAGCGGGGAATCAATCCCCCGCTATTATTTTTATTTATTATATTTTTTTATCGTAATTTATTCCCAGCATTTCTTGTCATTCTGAGACCGCAGGTCGAAGAATCCCCTCCGCCCACTAATCCCAAACGCAGAACCGTCCCCGTGTTTGAGACACCATATCACCCCTGAGCGAAATAAAATCCCTCCTTGAATATTATTACGTTGAGGAAGTCCCTGCTGCTGCCTTAGCTGCTAAGACCATAGAAGAAACCCTTAAAAAACTCGGCGATGAACATACCAAATACTGGACCAAAGAAGAATTCGAAGAATTCCAAAACACTATGGATCCCCACTTCGCCGGTTTAGGCATTTATATAGAAGCCGTAGCTGAGGGTATGCGCATCATCGGAATAATTGATAAGACCCCCGCCCACCAAGCAGGTTTAAAAACAGAAGATATAATTACATATGTTAATAATACCCCCCTATCCGGCAAGACCGTAGAAGAAGGACAAAAATACCTACTCGGCACCCCCGGTAGTAAAGCCAAATTGCAAATAAAAAGAGGGAGCACCCAACTAGAGTACACCCTCACTAGAGCTGAAATCGAAGTTCCCACCGTAAGCGGAAAAATAATCGACCGCCATATAGGATATGTAGATATAGATGCCTTCGGTGCCAATACATTGACAGAATTTGACCAAGTAGTCAGAGAACTAGATCCCCAGGCTGATACCTGGATAATAGACCTACGCGATAATACCGGCGGCTATTTCAATACCGCCTTATCCCTCGCCGGCTACTTCATCGGTGATAAAACCGCCTTATACATGGAAGAACAAGGTGACTTCACCCCCTATCATGCATTTAGGCAAACTACCCTCATCGAAGAACCAGTATATGTATTAATAAATAAAAACAGCGCCAGCTCCTCAGAAATCCTTGCGGCTGCCCTACAAGACCATAAAAAAGCCACCCTAGTCGGAGAAAAATCCTACGGCAAAGGCAGCGTCCAAAGCATATTCGAACTAACCAATGGCGACTACCTAAAACTAACCGTCGCCCATTTCCATTCACCTAAGCGAACCAAAATAAACCAAGTCGGAGTAACCCCCGACCTAAAATATCCCGCCAACAAAACCTTAAAACGCACCCGTATGCTTATCGGCACCCACACCCCGTAGACTCTAAACAGCCCAGCCACGTAGAGGCGATTTCAATCGTCGATGTAATTGCTTCGAATGAATTCGAAGCCGCAACACTGGTTGGCAATAAAGAGTGAGGTGAAGCTGGAGATGGTATAGCTAACCCCAATGAGTTTGCATCCTGAACGAAGTGAAGGATCTTCCCCTTGTCCTATCTCCTAGCTGCCATTACACCCATCATATTACATTCTATTGCATTGATGCCGCCCAGGGTTTATAGAAGGTCTGCTTCAAGGCTTCATGTTGATAAATGATTTGATTAAAATTATTCTCTGCCTTACTTAATGCTAATTCCGCAGCTAAATAATCCTGCTTACTAAGCATCCCTACATCATATTGCAACTTCTTAATATTATAATCCTCTATGGATACCTTTAGCCCTTGCTCCGCTAACTTATAATTATCTTCTAATTGTAATATACCCTGATAAAGACTATACAGCCCATCTCGCATTTGTTTCTTCGCATCAACTGCTGATAATTCCGCCTTTTCGATATCTATCTTTTTCGCATTATAGGGTTCCCGCGTCGGATCATTCCAGCTATATAAATCTAGCTGAATTTTCGCTAATTGAACCTGTTCCTCCGCTAACCAAATAGCCGGATTACCATCCATAATCCTAACTACTGTAAAATCAATATTTTCCACTTCTAAGGGCACATATTCTACCTCGTCAATAAGTAAGGGTCTGTCTTGCGCCCTACGCCCTATTATGGCGTTCAAATCTTGATAAGCTTTTTCAACTTCCTTGGCAGCTAAAGCATAATTAAGTTGGGCCGATTTATTCCCCGCCTCCGCCAACTTAATCTGGGATTTGCTAATAATTCCGGCATCCAAAGATAATAAGGCCACCTGCCAATCCCTTTTCGCCTTATCTAATTCTAATTTAGCTAATTCATACTTTTTATTAGCCGCTAATGCATTAGTATATTTATTAAAAACATTAAGGGTAACCTTATCCTTTTCGAGTTCCTTGCTTTTTTTCGTCATTTGCAGTCCCATATCAACCGCAACTAACCCCGTAAAAGCAGCAACTGCCTGCGGATCATGTCCAGCCCCTACCGGTATGAAATTCACCCTATCAGCCGCCTGTTTCCTGACTTCCTCACTCCGCTCAATATCAAAATCAATCTGTTTCACCTTATTACTATGTTTTAAAGCAAGATTTACAGCTTCCTGGAGTGACATACTATTATCCGGCACTTCTAGCACAGACTTCTCCACTGCTAATACCGTAAACGGATTAAAAATACTAAGTAAAAATGCACCTATAATTATAGTAGCTAATTTCTTCATAATTACACCCTTTTTTCTTTTCATTATAAAACTTCCCGACCCACCGGTCAATGAAAAAATAACAGCCCATGAGGAATCTAGTCTATCGGTAGAGGAGAATTCATTCGCCTCAAAGTTCCTTTTTCACACTTTTCAAACACTGCGAATTATCCCGAAACTAATCCCAGTCAAACGTTCCAGCTGCCTAATAGATACCCCCTCTTCCTTACACTTCCTAATAGCATCATTACGTTTATCCTTAGCTAGTCCTTGCACCTCACTAAGATTACTAACCCCCGAAATTACTTTTATAATATCAGTAGCCTCAGCATCATTTAAGCGCAAAACCTGCAGATAACCCAAACATTTATCATTATTATCTTGTAGATTAAAAAGCTCGAATTCCTTTTTAGCCACTTCCTTATCCTTAGAAAATAAATTCAAAATAAACTTCGTATCACAAATTCCTTTTTTATGCATATATTCCCCATAACTACTCCACTTATAATCAGCTAACTCCCTAACCATACCAGCCTTTAGAGGATTTCGGTGAATATAGCGCACCACCGTTTGAAGGTACCTATCCGTTTCCACAACCTCACTCTTATACCTATCCTGAAATAAATGCCCCCGCCGACTATACTTCCAATTATACCAATAAACATAAGTAGCCCCTATCCTGCGAAAGGCAATGCCCAAATCTTCCTTACCCTCTTTAATTAACAGATGGACATGATTACTCATAAAACAATAAGCGTAAATCTCAAAACCACTTTTATCCTTACACACCTCTAAGGTTTCATAGAATTTTAAATAATCTTCCTCATCCTCAAATATTATCTGCCCATTTATCCCCCTTAAAATAACATGATAAACCCCAGTCCGACTTTTCTCCCGAGCAACCCTAGGCATCTTCCTCACCTCCATTTACATTTTACACCAGAAGTTAGCCAGGAAACAACACAGAAGAACAACCATGACGATGCGCGACACAGTAGAATGGATAAAAGTTAATTTTAGATATGTCATCCTGAACTGGTCAACATGTCATCCTGAACGAAGTGAAGGATCTTTCCCTCTATCATGGGAAGATTCTTCGCTAGCGCTCTGAATGACAATATCAAAAAAGCACTTTCACATTAACCGTCCCCTAGTGCTGCTAGTGCTGCTTTGTGTTCTGCTTCTTGTGTTCTTGACAAATGTAGATGAAACTTTTAAAATCGTAAGTAAGGAACTTGGTTTCCTTGCTTATGATTTTAAATATGAAAGGAGTATACTCCCATGACAGTTACTAATATAGGTAAAAGCGGCAGGCAATTAGAGAAACGCCGAATTAATATTTCCAGTAAGAGACAGATTACTATTCCAGCCAAATATTACGAATCCCTAGAGTTAGAGAAAGAACTAGACTGCATTTATACCAAGGATATGTTAATACTCATACCTGTAAAGAAGGAAGCCTCTGATTTTGCTGAGGAAATCTTGCAGGATTTAATCGAACAAGGCTTTACGGGCGAAAAACTGCTAGGAGAATTTAAAAAAATCAATCGTAAAATACGACCTGCAATAGAAAAACTAATCGAAGAAGCCGATAACATTGCTAAAGAATCCTTGGTAAATTATGTAGATTCAACTGACGATATATTTAGTGATGAAATAACGGAGGCCTAAAAATGCTACCTGTAGCCTATACACCCATGGCAGAAAAATATTTTAAAAAACTAAAAGATAAAGAATTGAAAAATTTATTTAAGGAAAATATTATGGCAATAAGAGCCAACCCACTAATAGGGGATCCTAAAATCGGCGATTTAAAAGGCATCTACAGCCTCGATATATATTATAATCATACGCACTATGAACTTGCTTACAGAATTTCGCAACTTGAAAACGGTGATATGGTGGTCATCATAATGGCTGGTACCAGAGAAAACTTTTATAAAGAACTAAAAAGATATATGAAATAATTATTTGCCATTGAATGCACAAGAGAACTGTCCCCCTGTGTTCTATAATTACATCTTATACCAGAATCCGCAGAAAAACAACACGAAAGAACCGTCCCTCTGTGTTCTGCCTCCCATACCCTTTGTAATATGGTATCGTTATGATATAATAATTCTTAGAACACCTATGAGAAGGGGGTTACAATATGAAATTTAAAGTCATCCTTTTTAAAGATGAAGATAATTATATAATTGCAAGTTGCCCATCCCTCCCAGGATGCGCAAGTCAAGGTAAAACAAGAGAAGAAGCATTAGCAAATATTGGAGAAGCTATTCAAGGTTGCTTAGAAGCACGTAAAGACATGGGATTATCTTTGGAAATCGGAAATAATAGTGAGGTTGTAGAAGTGGAGGTGGCTATTTAATGCCACCATTACCTATAGTCTCCGGAAGACAAGTTGTAAAGATTTTTGAAAAAGATGGATGGCAATTTACTAGGCAACGAGGTAGCCACATGATACTTACAAAGCCTGGATTGCAAACCACCTTATCTGTGCCAGATCATAAAGAAATAGGACGCGGCCTTTTAAAAACTTTAATAAATGACTCTGGTTTAACAGTTGAGAAGTTTATTAATCTTTTAAATAAATAAAAAGAGCCACTCGTTTCCAAACATGGCTAATTGCCTAAGGCTAATCCCCCACCAATCGCTCCAGTTACATTTCCTCATAACATCAACTGGTTTTTATCCATTGCTAACATTCAATATTCGGAAGCATTATTGTCATAGCTGCACAAAAGAACCGTCCCCTTGTGTTCCCAATATGAAATTTAAAGTTATCCTTTTTAAAGATGAAGATAATTATATAATTGCAAGTTGCCCATCCCTCCCAGGATGCGCAAGTCAAGGTAAAACAAGAGAAGAAGCATTAGCAAATATTGGAGAAGCTATTCAAGGTTGCTTAGAAGCACGTAAAGACATGGGATTATCTTTGGAAATCGGAAATAATAGTGAGGTTGTAGAAGTGGAGGTGGCTATTTAATGCCACCATTACCTATAGTCTCCGGAAGACAAGTTGTAAAGATTTTTGAAAAAGATGGATGGCAATTTACTAGGCAACGAGGTAGCCACATGATACTTACAAAGCCTGGATTGCAAACCACCTTATCTGTGCCAGATCATAAAGAAATAGGACGCGGCCTTTTAAAAACTTTAATAAATGACTCTGGTTTAACAGTTGAGAAGTTTATTAATCTTTTAAATAAATAAAAAGAGCCACTCGTTTCCAAACATGGCTAATTGCCTAAGGCTAATCCCCCACCAATCGCTCCAGTTACATTTCCTCATAACATCAACTGGTTTTTATCCATTGCTAACATTCAATATTCGGAAGCATTATTGTCATAGCTGCACAAAAGAACCGTCCCCTTGTGTTCTTTGTGAGTAGTGAGGGGTAAGGTGTGAGGAGATATGAAACTACAGAAAGCAAGTAGGGGAGAATTCTCCCCTACTCTTATTTTAGGCTTTTATAATTTTATTTTTTAATAAAACTATTGTTGGATTAAAACGCTTCTAGCTCCGGCATCCCAACCAACTACAGCTCCAAATGCTTCTGCTACAAAACGTGCAGGTAACATGGTTCTGCTGTTAGCAATTTCAGGAGCTACATCAGCAGTCATAGCTTCACCGTTTACGGTGTAAGTTGTGCTACCGATTGTGAATACAACAACATCTTCACCCTTAGTTAGAGTTACTGTACGAGCAGCATCATCCCATACTACATCTGCGCCTAGGATTTCACCTAAATAACGCATTGGTACATAAGTTCTGTCATTCTTAATGTAAGGGGCTACGTCCATAACTTTATTGGCTCCGTTTACTGTATAGATGTTAGAACCTATTGTGAAGGTACCACTTCCAGCTACATCACCAGGAGCAGGGGTAATAGCTTTAGCAACTATTACGGAACCTACAGCGATATCGCCAG
>CAZFXK010000125.1:0-6390 GCA_964522975.1 uncultured Bacteroides sp.
GCGTATTGTAAAGGAGTATAATGCTATGATGTTAGATCAAACAGGCTATGGTACCAGTTGTTCTATGAAGGTGAGCATTAGAAAATCGTTGAAGAAACCTTTATTGGATTCTTTAACACAACTACCCTCTGTAAAGGTAAAGTCTTCTGATGTTTGATTAAGCTAAATGAGGCAATATTTGAGGTTTTGCATTATTATAGTGTTGAATTAACCCCTAAAAAAGGAGAGTAATAAAAATATTACTCTCCTTTTTTAGGGGTTATATTTAGTCTGGATTAAGAATAAACTATCCCAGCATCAATAAAAGGATCAATTGGCCCGTTAAAATACGCAAGAACATAGTTAAAGGATAAACCGTAGAATATCCTACAGCAGGAGCATCGTTATCTGCTATTTGATTAGCATATGCAAGTGCGGGTGGGTCGGTGTAGCTACCGGCCATCATACCGGCTAAAGTAAAATAATTTATTTTGTAATAAAGGCGGCCTATTGTTCCAATGATGAGTAACGGAATGATTGTGATTAAAAAACCGATTCCTACATAAAGTAATCCATCTCCTGCAACAACTGTTTTAACAAAGCTTTCTCCGGCTTCAATGCCAACACTAGCTAAGAATAGTACAATGCCTACTTCTCTTAACATAAAGTTAGCACTTTGTGTGGTGTAAGTGACTAATTTAAATTTATGTCCAAAACGCCCAATCAGAATCGCTACGACTAGGGGCCCACCGGCTAATCCTAATTTTACAGGAGTAGGAACATTCGGTATCATTATAGGGATGCTACCCAAAAGAATTCCTAAGAATATACCTATGAAAATGGTTGCGATGTTTGGATGGTCTAGTTTTTTAAGAGAGTTTCCTAATACATCTGCTACACGCTTCACTGATTCTTGTTCTCCTACTACCATAACACGGTCACCAACTTGTAATTCTAAATTTACATCAGCAAGGAGATCCATTCCTGAACGGTGAACGCGTGTAATGTTTACTCCGTATAGACTACGAAAACGTAAAGAACCTAAAGTCTTTCCATTGATTTCAGATCTTGTAACAAGGATGCGGCGAGAAATTAAAGATTTATTTTTGTCTATCATGCCTTCGCCATCATTGGTCCAATGCATTTCAATGGGTTTTCCTATAAGGGCAGTTATGGATTCAGCATCTTCTTCTTCACAGATAATAAGTAATCTGTCATTTAATTCAATGATGGATTCGCGGGTAGGAGTTAAAATTTCTCCATTATGCCATAAACGTGAACAGACAAAAGGACGGGCTATATGCTTTTGGATTTCAATTAAAGGACGATTTGCGATTGATTCATTTTTGACCTCTAGTTGTATCATATGAGGCTTATGAGGATTTTCGTTTTCTGCAGAACGTAAAGCTTCTTCCTCTTTCTTTAAATTAACTCGAAATAAAATACGAATTAAGATAATAGAACCAATGATGCCAATTACTCCTAATGGATAGGCACAAGCATAACCTAATGCTATTTGTGGCCCATCATAATTAAGTTGAGTTAAAGCTTCTTGTGCAGCTCCTAATCCGGGAGTATTTGTTACAGCACCATATAGTACTCCAATAATCATGGGTAACTCAATGCGTCCGTCAAGTATAAAGTAAAGACTAAGTGCAACGATGATGTTTAATGCAATGATTCCAACTGCAAGTAAATTGAGAGTCATACCACCTTTTTTGAAAGAGGAGAAAAAAGAAGGACCAACTTGTAGTCCAATGCAAAATACAAAAAGTATCAGACCAAACTCTCGAATAAAATGGAGTATTTCCGGGTCTCCGGTAAAGCCAAAATGGCCCATTAAAATTCCAACAAAAAGAACAAACGTAACTCCAAGGGATACTCCAAAAACTTTAATTTTTCCTAGGAGTACGCCCGCTGTTATAACAAACGCATAAAGACTAACTATATGGGCTACAGAGCTTGTGTCCCATAATAAGGTGTGCAACCAATTCATATAAAATATTGTGTTTTGAATTTTTATGCAAAATTACTGAATATATTAGACAGTAACAAAGTTATATAGCCTTATTCGTGATGTTATTCATTACATTAATTTATGTATATAAGCAAAAAACGGGAAAAATAAGACTCACTCTATTCTAATTTATTATATTTGCATATAAAGTATGATTAAATAGCTAGAAACCAAGCTGTTTTTAGTTAAAATAATAATAATAATAAACTATGGCAGATAGTAAAGAAAAACTTTTCTCTGAATTTCCACCAACATCTACAGAAGAGTGGATGGAGGTTGTAAAGAAAGATTTGAAAGGGGCTGATTTTGAGAAAAAATTAGTATGGAAGACACAAGAAGGTTTCAATGTACAACCTTTTTATAGAAAAGAAGATGTTGAATCTTTGAACACTACTGATGCTGCACCTGGGGTTTTTCCTTATTTACGAGGAACCAAAAAAACAGAAAACTCTTGGTTTGTAAGGCAAGAAATAAGAGTTGAAACGCCTCAGGTAGCTAATGGAAAAGCATTAGATTTATTGGATAAAGGTGTTGATTCACTCTCTTTTATTGTTGCGGAAACTAGTTTTGATAATGATTACATTATTACATTATTAAATGGGATTCCGGCAGATAAAGTTGAATTGAATTTTTCTGTGAATCAGATGTTAGTAGTGGAATTTGCTAAATTATTGGTGAACTATTTTGAGGGGAAAAAGTATAATTTGTTAGAATTAAAAGGTTCTATCAATTTTGATTATTTTAATACGATGCTTTTGTCCGGAACTGAAGAAGGCCCGATGATTCAGCTGTCTAAAAACTTAATTGACACTATACAAGCACTACCTTTTTATAGGGTGTTAAATGTAAATGCTAAAACCTTAACAAATGGGGGAGCCTATATTTATCAAGAATTGGGGTATGCTCTAGCTTGGGGTAACGAGTATTTGAGAACATTGACAAAATCTGATCTTCCACCGGCTGTTGTAGCAAAGAAGATAAAATTCAACTTTGGAGTGGGGTCAAATTATTTCTTGGAAATAGCTAAGTTTAGAGCAGCACGTATGCTCTGGGCTAATATTGTTGCTGCTTATAAACCGGAATGCTTAAGGGATTGCGAAAATAAGGGGCCTAATGGAGAATGTCGTTGTGCCTCTAAAATGAGTATACACGCAGAAACTACTGAGTATAATATGACTCTCTTTGATTCGTATGTGAATCTGCTTCGTACTCAAACAGAAGCAATGAGTGCTGCTTTAGGTGGAGTTGATTCGCTTACGGTTTTACCTTTTGACAAAGTTTACCAAGAACCGAATGAGTTTTCTGAACGAATAGCACGAAATCAACAATTATTATTGAAAGAAGAATCTCATTTTGATAAAGTAGTTGATCCTGCAGGAGGTTCATATTATATTGAAAGCTTGACGGTTTCTATTGCTAAAGCAGCTTGGGAATTATTTTTGGAAGTTGAAAATGCAGGAGGTTTTTATAAATCATTAACGGAAGGAATAATACAAAAAGCCTTAAAGGGTAGTAATGAAAAGAGAAAGAAAGCAGTAGCTACTCGTAGAGATATATTGGTTGGAACAAATCAATATCCTAATTTTCAAGAAGTAATATCTGAGAAAAAACCGGAGATACTAAAACAATTAAAGAAAAGAGAAGAGGCTATAGCTGCAGAAGGTTCAACAGAAATAGATCGTATCATGATTGATAGGGCGGCACGTCAATTTGAAGAATTACGCTTGGAAACAGAGGTATCCGGGAAAAGACCTGTTGTATTTATGTTGACGATAGGAAACTTAGCTATGCGTCAGGCAAGAGCTCAATTCTCTTCTAACTTTTTTGCTTGTGCTGGTTATGAAATCATTGATAATTTAGGATTTGAAACAGTAGAAGAGGGTCTAGAAGCTGCTTTACAAGCAAAAGCAGATATTGTTGTACTTTGTTCTAGTGATGATGAATATAGTACATATGCCATACCGACATATAAAGCATTAAAGAATAAAGCTTTATTTGTAGTGGCTGGAGCTCCTGCTAGTATGGATGAATTAAAAGAAGCAGGTATAGAACATTTTATCCATGTTCGTGTGAATGTGTTAGAAACGCTTCAGTCATTCAATAAAATCCTATTAAAATAAAAAAAGATGAAACCAGATTTTAACAAAATAGATATAACCACTTCTTTTCCAACAATGGATGGAAAGGAGTGGCAAAAAGAAAATAAGATTGAAGCAAACTGGAAAACTCCTGAGCATATCAGTGTAAAACCGGTTTATACAAAAGAAGATTTAGAAGGCCTTGAGCATTTAGATTATGCTGCGGGTGTTCCTCCTTATTTAAGAGGCCCTTATTCAACAATGTATGCTCTTCGGCCTTGGACTATTCGTCAATATGCGGGTTTCTCTACTGCAGAGGAATCCAATGCTTTTTATAGAAGGAATTTAGCAGCTGGACAAAAAGGTCTTTCTGTTGCCTTTGATTTACCTACACATAGAGGATATGATCCTGACAATGAGAGAGTAGAAGGAGACGTTGGTAAAGCTGGGGTTTCAATTTGTTCGTTAGAAAACATGAAACAGTTATTTGATGGTATTCCTTTGGAAAAGATGTCTGTTTCTATGACAATGAATGGGGCTGTACTTCCTATTATGGCGTTCTATATAAATGCCGGATTAGAACAAGGAGCTACATTGAAAGAAATGACGGGTACTATTCAAAATGATATATTGAAAGAATTCATGGTGCGGAACACCTATATTTATCCTCCTAAATTTTCAATGAAGATTATCTCGGATATTTTTGAATATACTTCAAAGAATATGCCCCGTTTTAATTCTATTTCCATTTCAGGTTATCATATGCAAGAAGCAGGAGCTACAGCTGATATTGAGTTGGCATATACATTAGCCGATGGTTTGGAATATCTACGTGCCGGATTAGCTTCAGGAATTGATATTGATGCTTTTGCACCCCGTTTATCGTTTTTCTGGGGTATTGGGACTAATCATTTCATGGAGATAGCTAAAATGAGAGCTGCACGTTTATTGTGGGCTAAAATTGTAAAACAATTCAATCCTAAGAATCCTAAATCGTTAGCTTTACGGACTCACTCACAAACTTCAGGTTGGTCTTTAACAGAGCAAGATCCCTATAATAATGTAGGAAGAACTTGTATTGAGGCTATGGCTGCAGTGTTAGGACATACTCAATCCTTGCATACCAATGCTTTGGATGAGGCCATTGCCTTACCTACTGATTTTTCGGCTCGTATTGCACGTAATACACAAATTTATTTGCAAAATGAAACTCAGGTAACACGCAGTGTTGATCCATGGGCCGGTTCTTATTATGTTGAAAATTTAACCAACGAAATTGCTCATAGAGCTTGGGAGCATATTGAAGAAATTGAAAAGTTAGGAGGAATGGCTAAAGCCATTGAAACCGGTATACCTAAGATGCGTATTGAAGAAGCTGCAGCACGTGCACAAGCTCGTATTGATAGTGGTGTTCAAACAATAGTAGGTGTAAATAAATATAAATTAGAAAAAGAAGATCCTATTGATATTCTTGAGATTGATAATACTTCTGTTCGTGACGACCAGATAGCTCGTTTGAAAGAGTTTAGAGAAGGACGTGATGAGGCTAAGGTGAAACAAACTTTGGCTGCATTAACTGAATGTGCTAAAACAGGTGAGGGTAATTTATTAGAACTCTCTGTTGAAGCAGCAAGAGTTAGAGCAACATTAGGAGAGATATCAGATGCTTGTGAAGAAGCAGTAGGACGTTATAAAGCAATAACTAGAACTATATCAGGCGTGTATTCATCAGAAAGTAAAAACGATAAAGATTTTATAAAAGCCTCAAAATTAGCTGCTCAATTTGCTAAACAAGAAGGTCGTCAACCTCGTATTATGATAGCTAAAATGGGTCAGGATGGCCATGATAGAGGTGCTAAAGTAGTAGCTACAGGTTATGCTGATTGTGGCTTTGATGTAGATATGGGACCCTTGTTCCAGACTCCGGCAGAGGCTGCACGTGATGCAGTTGAGAACGATGTTCATATTGTTGGTGTATCTTCATTAGCCGCAGGGCATAAGACATTAGTTCCTCAGTTGCTTGATGAACTTAAGAAATTAGGTCGAGAAGATATTATGGTTATTGTAGGTGGGGTTATTCCTGCACAAGATTATGATTTCCTCTATCAATTAGGAGTAGCTGCTATTTTTGGTCCCGGTACTTCTGTATCAAAGGCAGCTTGTCAAATACTTGAACTTCTAATGGAAGAGGATTCAGAAGCCTAAGTAAGAGGTTCTCTCTCTAATTAAAAAAACTAAAAAAGAGGTGTTCGCTAGAATACCTCTTTTTTCTTAATTGCTAATATGACAACTCCACTTAGAGGAATGTTTTAAAAT
>CAZFXK010000126.1:0-6255 GCA_964522975.1 uncultured Bacteroides sp.
CGGAGAACTAAATAAGCAAGACTTTCGGTAAAAATACACTAATCCGCAGGATTCGGAAGATTTTTATCGGGAACAGCGCTTGGTCTTGCGTTTTAGATCGGAGTATATTTTTGTATATTGGTTGAAGAGAAGATGTTATTTTAAATTTGATGAACATTTTCCTCTTCAAACCATATTTTAGCCTGATTAATTACGTTCGGATTCGGATTATGATAAAAGACAACAAGATGCTCTTTTGCTCTGGTACAACAAACATAGAATATTTTTTGTGTCCGTTCTAATACACTTGGCTTACCATCGCCCAAAAAAAGATTTTCAAAATTGTACTTGTTCCAATTCCCATTATCCAATATAACTAACACATTGTCATACTCTGCGCCTTTTGTTTTATGCTGTGTTGAAAAGGGTGTTTTACCTTCTAAAAAGTCATATAATTCTTGAAATTCGTTATACTTAACATCTTTCACTCTATTATAAATATATTCTTTTTCTTCCCTGAATTTTTCAATTTTTTCGTCTATCAAACAAATTCCTTTTTCGTGTGCTTCCTTAATTACTTCTTCAATTGTTTTATCACCTACATTAACTAAACTTTCGATACTCTGCTTTAGGATTTTTTTATCTTCAATTCTGTTTATCCTCTTGTAATCGGTGATTCTCAAAAATTCGTTGTATTTCCTATTGACATACAGAGTAATATTCGTTTGTATTTTGAATAGATGTCTAATCAGATTATCTCTTTTAGAACCTTTCTTATTTGCGTCGTCTTCATCTTGCTTTTTATCATCAACAAGCTGATCTTTATCCACATATATCTTTGAAAATGCTGCATAATTGTAATTTAAAGCCGTTTGATATAAAACAGGGTTGTTATCAATAAACTGCTGCATAGCAGGGGTTGGACTTACAGCATTCAATTCTCTCCCTGTTCTACCTCTTTGTAAGATTGAAACAACTTCCCCGAAGGTATTTACAGAAAAATCAGTAGTAATACCATTTTTCTTAATGTAATCCTTTATTCGTTTTTTGAAATCCAAGATATAATCTTTATCATAGATATCCATCAAAGTCCTAAATCCGGCTTTATCAGCAATTAGGTTATGGGTTAGATTTAATTCTTTTGTTTTTTTTGCATCAGAAAAATTCCAACCATGATTCACTGATAAAAACTGTTTTACTCTTGATATATCCTCACTTATAGAATGTATGAACATTGTCTTTCCTTCTTTTACCTGCCCATCTTCCATATTAGGTGCTGAAGAATCAGTTGAAGGGACTTGTATGATGCCATCTGTTCTTAATCTGTTTGCCAATGTGATTACCTTTTGGGGGTTTCTTCTATTTTGAGTTTTTTTAACCTCCCTCACTTTTCCATCTTCGTCTCCTTTATATTCATTGATATTACCAATACCATCATCATAGATAGATTGCATGGTATCCCCAAAGAAACCTATGATACTTTTTTTTTCACTCTTAGGTAAATGTTCTAATAGGATTCTGATAACTTCCCTATGGGTGTCTTGATACTCATCAATGAAAATATATCTGTATTTATCTTTTAGAATACCACAAAGTTTAGGATAATGCTCAAACATATAGTCTGCAATCACAAGCAATTCGTCGTGGGAGATAATTCCATCTTTTAATCTAAGATATTCCTTATATTGAATCTTGACAGGTTCTTCCCTATCATCAAAAAAATCATCAGGTACGTAATCTAAGTCGTCTATTCGTATCTTGGTTACATTCTCATCATTGCCCAATGCGACTATGGCTAATTTTAATTCTTTTTGGAAATGCTTGATATTATCCCACAAAAAGTCGTGAATGGTTGACACATTCAAATTCTTATGGTTAACACGTTCTTCTATTTCCTTGACTGCCGCATTTGTATAGGTCATACAAGCAACTTTTGAAGTTGGATTATCTACAACAACCTGTTTTATTACCTGAACTAAAGAATATGTTTTACCACTTCCTGCGCCACCACTTAATAAAAAGTTGTCACCATTAGCGATATGTTCCATTATTTGTTGGAACTCATCTTTTGTTTGTTCTATTACTAATCCTTCTTCAACCATACTAATCCTTCTTTTATATATGCCGGAATCTGCCAATTGCTCAAGTTTCTATTACTGTGAAAAAGAATATCCAAAGCAAAATGAGTCTTTTTCTTAATACATTTCTCTGCCAAAACGTAGGCATTATTGGTTTCCACATCAAAATAGTCTCTTTTTTGCAGACCCTTGAAATCATCTTTATTATCTTTTACAAATGTTCTATTCAGATGAATAAAAGCATCTTCAAAACTTCGGGCTTGATACCCATTTTCATTTGTTTGATAGACTACACACAGTAACCCTTCCGATTGAGCTACCCAAGTATCATTTATCTTATTAAATATTTTATTCTGTAAAGAATAGTCTTTTAGATTTTCTAAAGTAGGATTATTAAAATAATGAGCAATAGCATCATTTGAATACGAAATACCTTGTGCGACTTCACATTTTTTTCCATCATCTCCCACCGTATCAATATCTGTAATAACAAGTGTTTTTATTCCCAAGAATTCTATGAATTTGTCGAAAATCTGAGAATATGCTCCTACTTCTACGATAGAAATATTTTGAGAAAGTAATGGTAAATAATTGTCTTTTGTCCCTTTCTCTGTATGTGTCGCTTCTTCTTCGATATCTATTTTCTTCATTATAGTAGGTATCAACATCCTTTCGGTGTCACCCTCAATCAAGACAGCCTTGTCTGCAAAAAATATTTCGGCTCTACTTATGGTAAGATATTGTGTTAGAAATTGGTATTGATTAGTTTTCTTGTCGTATTCCTTTTTTAAATCTTTCAGACTTTTTGCGATAACCTCATTGTTGCTTTCTTTTTTGAGATACTTGATGTCGTTAAAATCGCTATCTGCAACAATATGCGAGGAATGAGTACTTACAATATATTGTAATTTTCTTTTCTCACCATCTTCTCTTTGAATACCTTCTTGTAGCAGTTTCTTGATATTCTTAATAAACACATACTGCATTTGTGGGTGTGTATGTGCTTCCGGTTCTTCTATGAATAATAAGTTTATATCGGCGGGTTTTTTCTCTTTTTCACGTTTAAACTCTTGGATAAGGATTTCTATTTCGAAAATCATACAAATTAAATTCATATAACCCAATCCATTATAATGTTCTGGCAACTTATTATCATCATCGTGCTTGTAAACAACAGTGGTATTCCCTTTCAACAATTCACGGTGTTGTAAATTTGAAATAATTTCTATTTCCGATTCATTAGGCTTAATACCACCAAAATTGCCGACCTTCTTTATAATTGTATCAAATAAATCCACATAAATTTTACTCAAATGCTGATCTGTTTCACTAAGCCTGTCTTTAAAATCTTCAACGGCCTTATTTTGGTCGGGGCTTGTTTCCGTTTTCTCGTATATTATAGATGTTTGCGTCGATAGTGTTTTATCTACTTCCTTATTTGCAACTTCCCTGCGAGCACTGATATATTTGAAATTAATGATATCTTTAATGCTTATCAGTTCCTTATCTAAATTAATATAATTTTCATCATTAACGTCTTGAGTGTCTTTATTTATCTCAATGGATTTCCTATAAGACTTGAAATATTTATCATGATTTTTTCGTAGAAAATCATACAAAGTCTTTGGAATATAGTCTTTGTTTTCCTTTTGTTTGTTCACTTCATTATCGGAAAACTCTTTAAAATCCCTTCGGATGTCGATATATTTATCAAAAGTCAAAAGATATTCAAAACCCAAAACAATGTAATTGTTATCTGGATCCAAATCCATCATTACACGACTGATATTCTCTAAATTACACGTTCCCGTATATTGAATGAACAATTTCAGTTTAATACCTTTTTCCTTATAGTCCTTTTCTTCAATACCTTCTCCTTCTATCAAGTCTTTAAGATCTTTCTTAAAGTCAATATTGAAATCATCAAAATAAAATTTATTTTTTTCTGATTGATTCAGGAACTTATCAAGCACAGATAGTATGGAAGTTTTTCCTGTGTTATTTTTACCTATCACTAAGGATAATTCATCTTCTAAATCTATAGAAAAGTTTTTTAGAAGTCTAAAATTTTCAATTTGAATTTTAAATATCTTCATAGTGCCGCTATTTAGATTTCATTGTAGGAACGAGTAAATCTTTTACATCCACTTTCAATGCATTAGCAATTTCTACTAATGTCTCAAGTGAGGGTTGAGACTCATTGGTACACCATCGAGAGACAGTCGCTTCATTTTTACCTAATGTTTCAGCAAGCCATTTCCCCGTTCGTTGCTGCTCAACAAGCACAACTTTTAATCTATTTATTTGCATCATCAGTTAAAATATTGATATATTCTGCAAATATCTTGATTTTACTTGATGTATCCAATATTATGTAAATTTAATTTCCAACTAAACCAGTTAGAGCCGCAAGATTTACGACTCTAACTGGTTTAGTTCTCCTCCTTCGGTAAAAGATTGCAATGAGACATCAAATTCAGGAATTATCCTCTAGATGTTCCCCTTCTCCTACTTTATGTTAAAAAAGAGTAATCTTGTGCAAATGTTGAAATAAAAAAAATACAACAGTGGAAAAGAAAATTCTTTTCATAGTCTTTCATCTTTAAATTTATCCTTTAGATACCGGGAGCTTTGAAATGTTACAATAAAGACCTAAGAAATATACTCCTAGGTCTTTATTCTATCAGCTACCTGCATTTAATTTTCTTTCTACTTCCTGCATATCTTTCAAGATACTTTGGTCTAAAACTTTAGCATAATGTTGGGTCATCCGGGTAGAGGAATGGCCGAGCATTTTTGCTACGTTTGATAGTGATACATCATTCGCCAGCGCTATTACTGAAGCAAATGTGTACCGCGCCGTATGGGTCGAGAGCTTCTTATTAATCCCGCACAAATCGGCAATTTCCTTCAAATACGAATTATATTTTTGATTACTCATTACAGGCAGCAGCGTTCCTCGTTCTTCGCAAACAGGATGACCTTTGTATTTCTTTAGGATTTCTACGGGTGTGCTCAGTAAAGGTATATTGCACATATTGTTTGTTTTTTCACGGGTTTTGCGAATCCATAGGTTTTCATTATTATCGGTTACAATATGCTCTTGTTTCAGATTATAGACGTCAATGAATGCTAATCCTGTCCATATTGAAAACAAAAACACGTCCCGAACTAATTCCAAACGAAGTATTGTAAATTCTTTTTGAGTGATTCGGGTTATTTCTTCCATAGTCAGAAATTCTTTGTTGACCGGTACTTCATGAAATTTGATTCCGGCAAATGGGTTTCGGATGATGTATTCATTAGCAATTGCCTGATTGATTACTTTTTTGAAACACTTCATATAACGGATTACCGTATTCTGAGCGCATTTCTTTTCGGTCTTCATGAAAAACTCAAAATTACGAACAAACTCCCCATTTATCTCTCTCAGCAATAAATCGTCTTCGTTGTATTTCTCGCGAATAAGCTCTTGCAGGTAGCGGGCACAACATTCGTATCGGCGAACTGTAATATCTGCATAATCTATTCCGATTAATTTCCGGCATTGTGCATTATGTTCATTGAAAAAGCCAATCAGGGTTTTGCGGTCTTCATCATCCATTCTCAGAAACTTATTTCTCAAAATTCTGGCTGTGATAGTTTTGCCGTTTTGTTCCATCTCATTAAAGAGTTGGGATAATCTTATTTGTGCTGATTCAATGTAGTCGTTGAGGTCACGTGATTTCCGGTCTCGACCTCTGGAGCGTTCTTTGGCTTGACTCCAAAGAGAAGGGGTAATACTTTTCTTTGTGCGGATTTCCTCACGCTGACCGTTTACGGTAATTCGCATGCTTACGGGTGCCTCCCCGCTTTTTAATAACTGGTTCTTCTTTAAGAAAAACAAAACTCCAAATGAATTTCTTCTCATTTCCTTATAATTTAATGGTTCAAAATTATGGAAATAAGCCCAGATTGAAGTTATGCAAAATGCTGTATATTAGCGCAGTAAAGTTCAATTGGTGACTATTTTAATAGTATCGAAATAGTCACCTATTACGCCACCAGAAACCTTCTTTTTTGCCCCATTTTGTACTTTTGCAGAAAAAGAAAAACCCCTGAAAGCGTTGACTTTCAGGGGTTTTCTCTATTTTGCTTTTCTTGTCAGTGGTGCCACCAGGAATCGAACCGGGGACACAAGGATTTTCAGTCCTTTGCT
>CAZFXK010000127.1:0-6231 GCA_964522975.1 uncultured Bacteroides sp.
AAAAAAAGAGAGCCTAAATTTAGGCTCTCTTTTTTGTAGCGGGACCGAGACTTGAACTCGGGACCTCATGATTATGAATCATGCGCTCTAACCTGCTGAGCTATCCCGCCATCACATCACTCCATTGGAGTGATTGCGGTTGCAAATATATATCAAAACATTATATCGTGCAAAAGAATTTAAAAAAATATTTTGTAATCAAAAAGATAGCATCTAGTTTTAGACTTTAACAAAAGAAAAATAATTTAGAATTAATTCTTTTTAAAGTAGATAGACTTAACGAAGGAGTCATTCATTAAACAAATCCTCTTGTTTTTATTTAACAGCTTAGCATAAACAGTTCCATTTTTTTACTGTTATAATAAAAATGATAAGTTTATAGAATTCAATCAACATTTAATTTGTATTTTTGATTTTAACAGATTGTTATTAAAAGTTATCTATATGAGAAAAAGTATTCTTACTACCATTATACTATTTTGTGGTTTTTTTATCACACTTCACGCTCAAACAAAGAGTGAAGCGCGTGCTTTATTTCAAGAAGGAAAGTACAAAGAAGCAAAAGAGGCTTACGCCAATTTACTCTCTAAATCTCCCAATCAATCTGAATACAACTATTTCTTTGGGAGAAGTTGTTTAGCATTAAGAGATTTTCCGGAAGCCATTGATCCCTTGCTAAAAGCATCTAAAAGGAATTATCAAGATGCAACATTCTATTTAGCATGGGCTTATAACCAAAATTATCAATACGAAAAGGCTATTGATACATTGGAAAATTACATACGTCTTCAAAAGCGAAGAAGAAAAGATACGCAAAAGGAAGAAGACATGTTGGTAGAGATTCGTAAAAACTTCAGAATGTTAAAAGGAGTGGAACAGGTTTGTGTAATTGATAGCTTTATAGTAGATAAAGAAAGCTTTCTATCCAACTATAGAGTAAGCAATGAATCGGGTTTTCTATATATGTATAACGAATATTTTAATAAAACAGAACCTCATGAAGGAACGGTATACGAATCTGAACGAGGAAATAAAATTTATTATGCAGATAAGGATGAAAAAGGAACCTATAACATCTATACTCGGAATCGCTTATTAAATGAATGGGGAACACCCAAAAAGCTTCCTGACATCATAAACGACTCGGTTGATACCAATTACCCCTTTATGGCTACTGACGGTATTACTTTCTATTATGCTTCTAAGGGAGAAGACTCAATGGGTGGTTATGACATTTTTGTTACTCGTTATAACACTCAAACCGATGGATACTTACGCCCGGAAAATGCAGGTATGCCTTTTAATTCTCCATATAATGATTATATGTATGCCATTGATGAATATAATGATTTAGGATGGTTTGTTTCTGATCGTTTTCAACCTGAAGATAAAGTGTGTATCTATGTCTTCATACCGAATCGAATAAAACAGACCTATAATTTTGAAACAATGAATCCGGAAGAGTTAGTCTTGATAGCTAAGCTGCAAAACATTCGCAAAACATGGACTGATGAAGCTCTTGCACAGAAAGGTTTAGAACGTTTAGCTCAAGTCATTCATCAAAAACCTAAAGAAAAACAAAAAGTGGATTTTACGTTCATCATAGATGATACTCATACTTATCACTTTTTGTCAGACTTTCAATCTGAAAACGCTAAAAATTTATTCCAAAAACAACAACAATTCAGTCGTGACTTCATAGAGCAGAAGAGTACTCTTGATACGATGAGAGCACAATTCCAAAATGGATCTCAAGCCGTAAAAGAACAGTTAAGGCCAGCTATTTTAGACTTGGAAAAAAGAGTTCATGAAATGTATGTAAAACTGACAGAACTCATCAAAGACATACGTAAAACAGAGAAACAAGCACTATAATAATTCACGAAATGAAAACTACTCTATGGAAATTTTAACCATTTTAATCTTAGTAGGGATTGCCATTCTTCTGCTGCTGGTAGAAATATTCCTAATTCCCGGTATCAGTGTAGCAGGACTTGGGGCTTTAGCCTGTTCCCTTTATGCCATTTATTATGCTTTTGTCAATTTAGGTACGCTAGGAGGGTTAGTAACCCTTATCGCCACTTTAATTGCAGGGGGATTGACTTTTAGGGCCTTCATGCGATCTAAAACATTAGACAAACTTTCTTTAAAGAAAAATATTGACTCTAAAATAGACAAAAAAGAAGGCCTTGATATAAAAGTGGGAGATGTTGGGATAAGTACCACACGGCTGGCTCTCTACGGAACAGCCTTATTCAATGAAAAAACCATTGAAGTGAAATCAACAGAAGGGTTCATTGATGAAAAGACTCCCATAGAGATAGTCAGCATTACCAATGACACCATACTAGTAAAACAACAAGCAAAATAATTTTGAATATTAATATAAAACAAAACCAATTATGTATTTAACCTTGATATTAATAGTAGGAGCTATCGTAGTTTTGGCGATATTCTTTCACTACGTACCTTTTTTCTTGTGGCTATCAGCCAAGGTATCCGGTGTAAAAATATCTTTAATTCAACTTTTCCTGATGCGTATTAGGAATGTACCACCTAACGTTATCGTTTCTGCTATGATAGAAGCTTATAAGGCTGGGCTAGACACTATTTCGCGAGATGAATTAGAAGCACACCATTTAGCGGGAGGAAATGTAGAAAAAGTAGTCCATGCTTTAGTTTCTGCATCAAAAGCAGGAATCAATCTAAACTTCCAAATGGCTACAGCAATCGACTTAGCCGGTCGCGATGTGTTCCAAGCGGTACAAATGTCTGTTAATCCTAAAGTAATTGACACACCACCTGTTACTGCCGTAGCAAAAGATGGCATTCAGCTCATTGCTAAAGCACGTGTTACTGTACGGGCCAACATCCGCCAATTAGTGGGTGGTGCCGGAGAAGAAACCATTCTAGCTCGTGTAGGAGAAGGTATTGTATCCTCCATTGGATCGGCAGAAAACCACAAATCGGTATTAGAAAATCCGGACTCTATCTCTAAACTGGTATTACGTAAAGGTTTGGATGCAGGTACGGCTTTTGAAATTTTATCCATTGACATTGCAGATATCGACATAGGTAGAAACATTGGAGCTATTCTTCAAATTGATCAAGCAAATGCTGATAAAAACATTGCTCAGGCTAAAGCAGAAGAGCGTAGAGCCATGGCTGTTGCCTTGGAACAAGAAATGCGAGCCAAAGCACAAGAAGCTCGTGCTAAAGTGATTGAAGCCGAAGCCGAAGTTCCTAAAGCAATGGCAGAAGCTTTTCGCAGTGGAAATATGGGGATAATGGACTACTACCGAATGAAGAACATCGAAGCAGATACCTCTATGAGGGAACAAATAGCTCATCCGAACAACCAAGGTAAAGGTAAAGATTCTACTGATAAACCAATAACTAAATAATTATTAAACCATGAAAAAGAACTATTTCCCTTCATCGGAATTAATTATTAATGAAGATGGTTCTGTATTCCATCTCCACGTAAAACCCGAGCAATTAGCCAACAAGATTATCTTAGTGGGCGATCCAGGGCGCGTAGCATTGGTGGCTTCACATTTTGAGAACGTGGAATGCGATATTTCCAACCGTGAATTTAAGACAGTTACCGGAACTTATAAAGGAAAGCGTATTACAGTTGTTTCCACAGGAATTGGTTGTGATAATGTAGACATTGTTGTAAATGAATTGGACGCATTAACCAATATCAACTTTGAAACACGTGAAGAAAATGAAGAATTAAAGCAGCTTGAAATAGTCCGCATTGGTACTTGTGGAGGTTTGCAACCCTTTACCCCTGTTGGAACTTTTATCTGTTCTGTAAAATCTATTGGATTTGATGGTTTACTGAACTTCTATGCCGGACGGAATGAAGTGTGTGACTTAGCGTTTGAAAAGGCTTTCTTAGATCATATGCAATGGGAAGGTAATCAATGCCAACCAGCACCTTATGTCATTGATGCCAATGAAGAATTGATTAATCGTATTGCTAAAGACGATATGGTACGTGGTGTTACCATAGCAGCAGGAGGATTTTACGGACCACAAGGACGGGTTTTACGTATCCCTTTAGCTGATCCGGATCAAAATAAAAAAATAGAGAATTTTGAATATAAAGAGTTTAAAATCACAAATTTTGAAATGGAAAGCTCAGCTTTAGCCGGATTGTCTCGTTTAATGGGGCATAAAGCAACAACTTGTTGTATGGTAATCGCAAATCGATTAGCTAAAGAAGCCAATACCAATTACAAAAATACCATTGACCTATTAATTCAAACTGTTCTTGATAGATTATAATCAAAAATTCGTTGCCATCGATTTTGAGACTGCAACAGGCTATTTACAGAGTCCGTGTGCAGTAGGTATAGTAACCGTTGAAAGAGGAATAATTCAAGATGAATATTATACCTTAATTCAACCTCCCGAAAATAAATATTGGTGGCAAAACATAAAAGTACATGGAATCACTCCGGAGATGACTCAAAAAGCTCCGGAGTTTCCTTCTGTTTTTCCTGAAATAGAAAAACGATTAAGAAATCAACGTATAGTTGCCCATAATGAACCTTTCGATCGTTCGGTTCTACAAAAAACAATGCAACAGTATCGATTTAATTACGCTGATCTACAGCTTGAGGACAGATGGCTTTGTACCTTACGCATCTATCGGTCGTTAGGATTCAAACCGGCAAACTTAAGTGCTTGCTGTTTCCGAATGGGTATCCCTCTACAACATCACGAGGCCCTATCTGATGCACGTGCCTGCGCTCAACTATATTTAGAATATCTCAAACAGTTATAAAAAAACTTGTACCTTTGGTCTAAAAGATCGAAAGATATGATAATTAACCAAGATACAATATGCGCCATTGCAACAGCTCAAGGTGGAGCTTTGGGGCTAATACGGGTTTCCGGAGCAGAAGCCATCCAATTGGCAGACAAAATATTTAAGCCAGCCAATCCTAAACAACGACTAACGAAACAAGCTCCCTACTCGCTCACTTTTGGTCGCATTTACGATCAAGAAGAGATTATAGATGAAGCATTAGTTAGTACATTCCACGCCCCTCACTCCTACACCGGAGAAAACAGTGTAGAAATCACTTGCCACGGCTCTCCCTATATCCTCCAAAAAACACTTCAACTACTGATAGATAATGGAGGAAGAATGGCAGAACCAGGCGAATATACTCAACGTGCTTTTTTAAACGGTAAAATGGATTTAAGTCAGGCTGAAGCAGTAGCCGATTTAATTGCTTCATCTTCACAGGCATCTCATCGGGTAGCTATGAGCCAAATGCGAGGAGGATTCAGCAAAGAGCTCCAAAAACTACAACAACAATTACTTGAATTTGCCTCATTAGTAGAACTTGAACTAGATTTCAGCGAAGAAGATGTAGAATTTGCCGATCGTAAACAACTCACCAATCTGGCTAATCAAATTGAAGAAGTAATAGCCCATTTAACACACTCTTTTAAGGTAGGAAATGCATTGAAGAATGGAGTACCTGTTGCTATTATTGGGGAAACAAATGCGGGGAAATCTACCTTATTAAATCTCTTATTAAAAGAAGACAGAGCCATTGTCAGCGACATTCACGGAACTACCCGAGATGCTATTGAAGACACCACCATCATAGAGGGACAAACTTTTCGTTTCATCGATACCGCAGGGATACGGGAAACAACTGATCAAATTGAATCGTTAGGGATTGAACGAACCTTTGAGAAGATGACACAAGCTGAAATAGTTTTGTGGGTCATTGATGCCACACAAGCAATACAACAAATAAACCAATTATCTCCTCAAGTTACGCCAAGAATCAAGAACAAACCTCTTCTCCTTCTCATTAATAAAGCCGATTTAGTGGAGCAAAAAGAGTTGGAATCCATAAGAAAAGAGCTTGAAAAACCATCTTTTGAAAAAGCTCATCCACTCTTTTTATCGGCAAAAAAGGGAGAGGGACTTAAAGAATTAGAAAAACAGTTAATTCTATCAGCACAACTTCCTACAATTTCTAAAAATGATGTCATTGTAACCAATGCCCGTCATTACGAAGCACTAAAACTTGCTTTAGATGCTATACGTCGTGTTCAACAAGGCCTGTCCGATGAAATATCGGGAGATTTCCTAGCTCAAGACATCCGGGAATGCATCTACCATCTTAGCGACATAGCAGGAGAAGTAACCACAGATATGGTGCTTGGAAACATCTTTAAGAATTTCTGCATCGG
>CAZFXK010000128.1:0-2551 GCA_964522975.1 uncultured Bacteroides sp.
TATTACTTGACTAACTATCAAATTACGGGAAATTAAAGAAATGAGGTGCTTCTATGCTCGACTAACTAACACTTTACGGGGATTTTGAGCTTGACCGAAATATATTGCAGGAATAAGAGCAGGGGTCGCAAGCTCCCCCAGCTCGATTTACAATAGTCTGCAAAGCCGACTATTACGGCATTTTTTAGCTTTATGATTTAGGGGTCGCTTTCGGCTTTGTTTTGAAGTCTGCAACCCCTATTTGAATTTTTTGTTACGGCTATTGACAAATACAGCAAGAGTGTGTATAATGGGTGTATGCTATGAAAGAGAGGTATTTATATGCGTATCAATATCACTATGGATGAAGAGCTTGTAAAGAAGATTGATGAAGTGGCAAGTAAAATGTATGTCTCTCGGTCTGCTTACATTGCTTTTGCCGTATCGCAGAAGATACAAGCTGATAAAATGCTTGATAATATGCCTGAGCTCGTGCAAACAATGAAGTCTGCTGTTGAGCTTGAAAAGGCTAAGCAAGATAGTGCGACTATTGGAGCCGGTGACGGGGGCGAAGTGTGAGGGGCCCCACTTTAGTGGGCTCACACACGCCCGCCCTATTAACTTGATTATAAGGGAATATCTCAGTAAAATTATTTGAAAAGAGGTGAAATATTGAAAATTGAAAGACTTGACGAGCCTATAACTATAGACCCTAATAAAATAGTTAGGCTTACGGAAATGGGAAACATTACCGAGATAATGTATAGTGAAACTCGCTCTCGTGGCGGTTATATAACTAAGCTCGATAATGACCACTATATCGATAATAGAACAGGTGAAGTATTAGAGTTTAGCCATATAGAAAATCGCTCTCAAGACCTCGCAAATGTTGCAAAATCTCTCAAGCGACTTCGTGACCTACTTAATGCAAATATTACCGATGTAACGCATTGTAGATGGTTGACTTTTACTTATGCTGAGAATATGACAGACCCTAAAAAGCTCCGTTATGATAACGAAAATTGCATTAAACGACTTCGTAATATCTTTGGCGACTTTGAGTACATAACAGCAGCAGAACCGCAAGGTCGTGGAGCTTGGCACTTACATTCCGTTTTTATCTTCAAGGATAAAGCTCCTTTTATGCCGAATGAGGTTGTCGCTCAGTGTTGGAAAAAAGGCTTTGTAACTGTAAAGCGACTTGATGATGTCGATAATGTCGGTGCGTATCTAACGGCTTATTTGGGCGATATGGAGCTTTCTGAGGCTGTAGAGAGTAATTGCCCTATTAACCATATCAAAGGCATTAAAGAGGTCGAATATACGGACGAGAACGGCATTAAGCAAACCAAGAAATATATTAAGGGCGCTCGTTTGTATATGTATCCGTCTAAGTTCAATATCTATCGTAAATCTAAAGGCATTATAGAGCCTACAGTTTCGCTTGTATCGTATGAGGAAGCAAAAGAAAAAGCCAGCTCGGCAAAGCTGACTTTCAGTAAAATAGTTGCTCTTGAAGATGAAGAAAAGGACTTCAAGAACACTCTCCAATACGAGTATTATAATAGCATACGCAAATAAAAATGTCAATAGGGGTTGAAACCAAGTTTCAAAAAGTTTGAAACCTCTTGAAACCTATTTGAAACCTTGTAAGAAAGGAGTGTTCTATATCTTTACTGTTGCTGAAGTTGCTGAAATATGCGGAGTTACAAGCCAATCTATAAATAAACGCATAAAGAATATGAGTGCTGAACAGCTCGAAAATTATGTTGTATTCTTGAAACCTAATGAAACCAAGTTGAAACAAGTTTCAAAGCAAGGTTTACTATATTTCAAGTCCGTTTATGGTGTCATTGATGAGCCTATAACCGAAGATACAGCAGAAAAAGAAAATGCTGTTGTCTCTGCCTTAATAGAGCAATTAAAGCAGAAAGATATACAGCTTGCAGAACAAGCAAAGCAAATTGAAATGCTAATGGAGCAAGCTAAAAACTATCAAGTTCTCTTGCAAGGTCAACAAGTGTTATCACTACCCGAAAAGAAAAGACCATTTTTCAAGCGTTTATTTTCTCGTAGTGATGAAGAATAATAAAGCTCCTTTCTTGTGGTGTAGTGTCCGTTTGGGTGCTGCACCATTTTTTTGCAAGCATCGCGTTTTGGGTACACGCAGACAGTTGGAGAGCCAAACCCTTATAACTTTAGATTCCGAGCCATAAAGAAAAACTAACGGCTTGCAGTTGCTGAGTGACTGTTTCTCGGCAGTACAATAAAAAAGTGGTGAGGTAAGCTATAAACCCTTATAACTTTGAGTTCCTCGCCACACTTGGCGACTACTGCCGAGAATGTGTTTTGTCAAGGATCAGCGAGGAAGATTTTTTGCTTGCAAAAAATACTCTCGCCCTTGACAAAACACAAAGGAACGGCGGTGCTGTCGCTGAGCGTGCGGTTTTAGGTGTCCTAACGATAACCGTTATGGAGTATAAACGGTCTGCTCGCTAAGATGATACAGCCTTATTATATTACTTGACTAACTATCAAATTACGGGAAATTAAAGAAATGAGGTGCTTCTAT
>CAZFXK010000128.1:2651-6146 GCA_964522975.1 uncultured Bacteroides sp.
GCTCGTTATTGTTTCGGGAGGTTTATATGCCTCTTAAAGATGTTAAATACAAATATGACCAAAGTATTGTAAAAATATTCGGCTTTGGCGATTACAAAAAAATCAAAGTTATTCGTATGAATGTTTTACGTAACTCCGGTGTTGAAGATGATAAAGAAAATACAAATAACCGTTGTTGTGTTAATTCTAATAAATTAGATGAAAATATCTCTCGAACTAAATCTAAAATATTTGAACTTGCTTTTTGTAATCCGTGGGATTACTTTTTTACGGGGACTATTGATAAATCTAAATATGACCGGACTGACCTTAAAAAATATCATAAGGACTTAACTCAATTCATTCGTGATTACAGAAAAAAATATAAAGTCGATATTTCTTTCTTGTTTATACCTGAGTTGCATAGTGACGGCCAAAGTTGGCATATTCACGGCTTTATATATGGCTTACCAAAAGAACATTTAAAGCAATTTCAAGTTGGTGATGTTATGGGAAAAGCTCTTGCCGATAAAGTTGTTAAAGGTGATATTGTTTTTAATTGGGTTGATTATCAAAAAAAATTTGGCTTTTGTGATTTAGAGCCTATACGAAATCACGAGGCTGTTTGCAAGTACATAACTAAATACATTAACAAAAACCTTGCTAATAGCGTTACGAAGCTTAATGCACATCAATATTATCATAGCAGAGGTTTGAAGTTTGCTGAAACAATGAAAAAAGGCACTATGTCTGCCAACATAGTACCTACCTACGAAAACGAGTATTGTTCTGTTTCGTGGCTCGATTATTCCGACGAACTTTTAAAAGAACTTGTTGCCTCGTTTTGGTAACTGTTCTATTATGATACCATTTTTTTGTTTATATTACAAGTGTTATATTTTGAGGTGTTTATATGTTTATTGGATATATTAAGTATTTTAATTCCACATTGCAAATTTTTGAATATTTAGAAAAAGGCTTTGATACTGAAACAGCTTGTCATAATTGGATTGATATTGTTAAAAATCAATGTAAATTCTTCAATTATCGCATTTGCTATTCTTATACGGCTTGCGTTTAATGGTGGTTTATTTATGAATGTTTTAACTGCTTATCAGGAGTTTGTTATTACTCAAAAATTGCGGGGTAATAGCGATAAAACAATTAAATATTACTATTACTGTATTACCCCTTTGATTGAGTTTTTAGGTGCAAATACCGATTTGCTTTCTTTGTCTGCAATTGAGTTGAAACAATATGCTGTTTTGTTATCTGAAAGAAGCATATCAAGCAATAGTGTTAAGTCTTATATTAAAGGAATTAAGTGTTTTTTAAATTGGTTGTATCACGAGGAATATACAAATTCTAATTTCAGTTTATGTATTTGTTTGCCTAAAGCACAGCGTAAAACAATTGATGTGCTTACTCCTGTTGAAATCAAACAGTTGTTTTCTTATTTTAACACAAAATCATATTTGGGGTTGCGTAATTATTGTATTTGTGCCCTAATGCTTGATAGTGGATTGAGAAAAAGCGAGGTTGTTTCTCTTAATTTGGCTGATGTTCATATAGTTGAGGGTTATATTCTTGTTAACGGTAAAGGCAATAAACAACGCATTGTTCCTATTGGTTTCGATACACAAAAACATTTAATAAAGTATATTTCTCAAAGACCTTTTAATGTTCCGTATTCTTCATTGTTTTTAACTAAAAAATATATGCCAATTTCGGGTTGTGTTATTTCTCGCTTATTTAAAACCTTACAGGCTCAAAAAATCGGTGATGGCTTCTTTACTTCTCGATTACATCCTCATTTATTGCGTCATACTTTTGCAACATCTTACCTTGAAAATGGCGGTAATATTTACTCACTTCAACAAATATTAGGTCATACTTCTTTGGATATGGTTAAAAAATATGTTCACTTGACTACTGCAAAAACTGTTGTCAACTTTAAAAATTACAGTCCTCTTGATAACATAAAAAAATGATAAAAAAAGCCTGTAAACCTTAAAGATTTACAGACTTTCTTTTTATTGGTCCGAGTGGCGAGACTTGAACTCACGGCCTCTTGACCCCCAGTAATTTATTTGTAATATTACCACCTTAATACCACCTTAATACCACCATAGTAACACGGTGTTAGCACTTTTATATATTTTCGCCTCTATCCACCTCTTACGGCTTCAAACCGACTTGCCTCTATATGCTCGCCTCTATCCACCTCTTACGGCTTCAAACCGACTTGCCTCTATATGCTCGCCTCTATCCACCTCTTACGGCTCCAAACCGACTTGCCTCTTATATTTACCCCTCTTTTCTTATTAGCATATAAAGCTATATCCTATCCATTTCTTGCCTTGCTTTTTAGCGTCCGGTAGATAGAACAATAAAACTGTTGTTTATAGTTTCTTATATAGGTTCATTTGCCATAGCTTAAGAGCCGAGTATGACCCCGGTAAGCGTTAAGAAAAGCAATAGAGTGCATTAGCTCCTTACCTCCAGGCCTATTAAATTGCATTATCACAACTAACCAAAAAATTTTTAAAAATAGACCTTTGGGAAAGGCTTTCCGCTTTGCGGTAGGCGTCCCCATAGGTCATTTTTATTATTAAAATCTTCCTGCCAAATAGTCTAATGATACTTTGTAATAATCTGCTAATTTTACAAGAGTACAAATATCGGGTTCATTTTTCCCTGTTTCATAACAAGAATATGTTGACCGAGCAATGTTTAAATCTAATGCAATTATTTCTTGGGATAAGTTTTCTCTTATTCTTAACTCCTTCAATCTTGCTGCTAATATTTTTCTTGTTTCTTCTTCCTCTATTATTCCTAAATATTTTAATTTTGCAGGCAACATAAACGCTTTAGCAAAACATTTTAGATATAGTTGTGTTATTGGCTTTGTGCCTTTTTCAAACGCTTCACAATCTGTGCTTTCAAAGTCTGTTACTCTGTGTACTGCTTTATAATCTATTCCGTGTAATTCCCTTACCATTTTTAGAAAATCAGTTAATTCAAAAGTTTTTTCAAACGCTTTATTGGGCACTTTAATTGTTATTGAGTTTCCTTTGTACTTAATTGTTGCGTTATATCTCATAATTATCACCAACTATATTTTAGTTTATTTTTGTGTTAATTACCACCATTAAATATTGCAATGTACATAAATGTTGCGAAAGGTAAATTAATTGTTGACAAACTTAAATTTTTATTATATACTAAATTTGCCGTTAAAAACGGCAAAATTGTACAAAGGGTGATTATATGAATATTGTTACTGAAAAAGAACTTTGTGAAATTCTAAAAGTCGATAATGTTTTTCTCTGGAGGTGTAGAAAAAAGGGATTGCCTTTTATTCGCCTCGGTTCGAAACTAATTCGTTATGACCTTGTTCTTGTTCTTAATTGGTTTAATGTAAATTACCCCGACAATCAGTTTTCGGCTTAAGTCTATTACTTGACTAACTATCAAATTACGGGAAATTAAAGAAATGAGGTGCTTCTATGCTCG
>CAZFXK010000129.1:0-5884 GCA_964522975.1 uncultured Bacteroides sp.
GCTTACAAAAACGATTGGACGAATACAGAAAAGAATTAAAGGTGGACGAGTTTTAGTAAAACTGCTATTCCTAAGTTATAGAGGCATTGCCCCACTATAGACAAAATCTTTGGTTGATTTTATTGGATAGTGAAAACTCCAATTGATTATAAGATTTAAGCTCTAATAATTAGCATAATAGAACATTAATGATGCTATTTAGTTTAGAACTCTAAAATAGAAGTTAGAAATTAGATATTAAAAATTCAATATATATTTGATAGATTTTACACAAATCTTAATTATTGAATTAATATGCGATAAACCATCTCCACTCAAAATATTTTCGGAAAACATGAACTTTAATGCTATAAGGAGACCTTTGCACGGTAAATGAGTGTTTTTTGTATGTTTTATAACTCTTAGATAATTGATTATTAACGCATTATCAATTATAGTTGGATAATAAGACGAATCAAATTAAATATTGTACAAATGTCATTTTCCGATTATTACGTAAAGCAGCGCTCTGCTAAATCATCCCTGTTTTATGATCAAATCAATACACTGATCGATTGGAATAAAATCGAAAAGATAATCAATCGTTATTATCATAAAGGGGAAACCCTTCAAGGATAGAGACTCTATAGTGATGTTCTTCTTTTCAAAAAGTTATTACCTGGTATTTGGAATAATTTATCGGATGTCAGAACAGAATCTTACGTGAATGATTCGCTTTCAGCCATGCGTTGCTGTGGTTTAAATTTGCAAGATCCTGTTCCTGATCATAGTACTTTAAGCCGTTTTCGTAGTGAACTGACCAGGAATAAAGGTATGGATAAGCTGTTTTCAGCTTTTAACAAACAACCGGAAAAACACCAAGTGATTGTGCACACAGGATTGAAAGTGGATGCCTGCCTGACGGAGACTCCCCGCAAACTCAAGGGGCAAATATGTTACGAAATTGCCCAAGACCGAAAAGAAGATGAAATTTCAAGAGAAGAACAAGATAAACAAAAGGACTCTTTAACGAAATTGCAGGGTAAGGGAGTGGATACAGAGGGTCGATGGTTAAAGAAAAACGGTCGTTCCATCTTTGATTTTAAACATCACGACGGAAGTGGATGAAAACGGACTGATTCTAGGGGTTCATGCCACTACAGCTAATGAATATGACTCCAAAGGATTGAAACCTCTTCTGGGAAAGATCCCCAAACACCACAAAAAGCAGGGCATCTATGGGGACAAAGGAAATAAGGTTCCAGCAAATGATGAATTACTTAAAAAGTAAAACATGAAGAAGGGCTTGATGCATAAAGCCTACCGTAATCGTCCATTAACCCATTGACAACAGGTATTCGATAAACTCATATACAAGACCCGGTGGGTAGTAGAACGTACCTTCGGGAGTATTAAGGAATGGTTTGGTGGAGACAAGGCTCGTTATATGGGACTTGATAAAACTCATAAACAGCATAGTCTGCAAGCCACCAGCTACAACTTAAAGCGAGCCCCGGAGATAATTGTGTCCAATGCGCTCAAATAGAGAGGAGAAAGGGTAAAAAAGACCCTCACAAGGACTCTTTTAGGAAGCTTTTGTCCTTTTTTATATGAAAAAAGAGAGAATTTTAAGTTAAAAAGCACACGAAATATAAGAAAAAGAAAAAATTATTATTTTGCAAAACTCTCAGTAAATGTTTTTTTAGAAACAATTCTAAAATTACTACCGTCCGATAAAAATTAAAAAGCGATTAAGTTCTTGCATAATCTCTTGATACAAGCGTATATTAGGTTTTTATTTTTCTTTCAAAATAGGAAGCCCTGCTTCTTAAACAGGGATTACATCTCCGGCTTCTGCTACTTCCTTAACCAAGCTTTCTCCGGATTTTCCAGGAAGCACATTAAATGCAGATAATTAAATAGATGAATTCTTCAGAAACTCACCAAACTCGAGAATGACCGGCTGCGTTTCAAGCGTTTTTGGATGACTGTGATTAATAAATTGACAATCAGTGCACAATAGATATGAATTTTAATAGCGCTTTCGTTGTCCCCCAGGAAATATTTTAGCGAAAAGTTCTGTTTCAACTGTCTGAAAAGACATCTGATGCCCTGCGTTTGTTTGCATCGGAAAGGGTACTTCTGTATGGAAGACTGTCCAGCTGGAAATATCGGGTCTTACCTGATAATCCAAGTATTGCACCGGAAACTTCACGTAGAGAACTGCACTTGGCAAACACACAAAACAGCATACTTATCAAATGATCTTTTGTGGTAAATCGCTTTACATAATAGTCTGCCTTGTACTTACGAGCGTTGCGGGAAATCAGATTGCTGTCAATCAAAGATGTCAGCTGTTCGAAAACAGATTGACCGAAAAAATATGTGATTTTGCTCATGATGGTTTTTTGTTGTGGTAAACTCAAAAAACACAAAAATGTGCATGGCCTGAAAAATCTTTTTTACCCGTACACTTACTTTATCAATTATTTTTTATCGGACAATAGTGTTCTAATATATGCATTTTCTATCAAATTTTGATTTTCTTGTTTTTTTAATATATCATGCAGCAATAAAATATCTTATGAAAGACAGCACCTCTTATTAACCATCTTGACCGTATCAAAGACATGCAGCGTTAGAACCCTATTCCTTTTAGAAAAGAAAAAAATCGCTCCTCAATTCCTATAAAAAGAACCTCTTTCATTAAACCATTAGATCAAATAAGAAACACTTTTTTTTAATATTTGATAGACCATCCTATTCAGAAAATGAAAAAAAGGCTATATTTGTACCTTTATACGCATAAATACACAAAATATTAATAAAAAATTATAGAATAAAACAAAAGTAACATGCAAAACAAAGGATTTGTAAAGGTTTTTGCGGTATTACTCACGCTAGTATCTCTCTACTGTTTATCATTTACTTTCGTCTCTCAACATTATATGAGTAAGGCGAAAAAATATGCAAATGGAGATCCGGCATTAGAACAGGAATATTTAGATTCTCTATCTAATGAAACAGTGTGGTTAGGAGCTACCTTTAAAAAAGTTCGTGAAAATGAAATTAGTTTAGGTTTGGACCTTAAAGGAGGAATGAATGTTATCCTTGAAGTTTCGGTTCCCGATGTAATTAGAGCATTAGCGGATCACAAACCGGATGAAGACTTCAATAAGGCAGTTGACACTGCAGCTAAACTGGCTACAACAAGCCAAGAAGACTTTATTTCATTATTTATAAAAGAGTATAAAAAAACGGCTCCTGAAAAAGGACTCGCTGAACTTTTTGCAACACAACAACTAAAAGATAAAGTAAACCAACGTTCTACGGATGCTGAAGTTGAGCGAATTTTAAGGGATGAGGTAAAAGCTGCCATAGCTAACTCATACAATGTACTTCGCACACGTATCGACCGATTTGGTGTTGTTCAACCTAATATTCAAACATTAGAGAGCAACTTGGGTCGCATAATGATTGAGCTCCCTGGTATTAAAGAGCCTGAACGTGTACGGAAATTATTACAAGGATCTGCAAATCTTGAGTTTTGGGAAACCTATACTGCAAAGGAGATTGTTCCTTCGCTACAAACAGCTGATGCTACATTAAGAAAATTATTAGCGGACAGCACACCGGAAATAAAAGAACTTGAAACTGAAGAAACTGAGAATGAAACAGTTGAAGAAAAAACGATAAGTGTTGCCGATAGCATAGCAGCAGCACTAAAAGGTGAAACTAAATCTACCACAGAGGCAGAGGATATTGAACGTGCAAAAAAAGAGCATCCTCTACTTACCATATTGCAACCAAACACATCAGGACAAGGACCTGTAGTTGGATATGCACACTACAGAGATACAGCAGAAATAAACAAATACCTTAATACAAAAGAGGTACAAGGAGTATTTCCTAGAGATTTAAGACTCAAATGGGGCGTTTCAGCAGCTGATTTTGATAAAAAAGGACAAATATTCGAACTATATGCCATTCGCTCTACTGAACGCGATGGAAGAGCACCTCTTGAAGGAGATGTAATAACCGACGCCAGTGATGTATTCGATAACTACGGACGTCCTGCGGTAAGTATGACTATGAATACGGATGGATCACGTCGGTGGGCACAGATGACCAAAAAGAATATTGGCAGATCGATTGCTATTGTTCTTGATGATTACGTCTATTCTGCTCCTAATGTAATGAATGAAATTACAGGTGGAAATTCTCAAATTACCGGAAATTTCACGTTAGATCAAACAAAAGACTTGGCGAACGTTTTGAAAACCGGAAAAATGCCGGCTCCTGCACACATTGTACAAGAAGACATTATTGGTCCTTCGCTAGGACAAGCATCCATCAATGCAGGTATCATTTCATTTGCCATTGCATTGATTCTGCTAATGATCTTTATGTGTATGATGTATGGAATCATACCGGGTATGATAGCTAATAGCGCTTTAGTACTAAACTTATTTTTTACGCTAGGTATATTAGCTTCATTCCAAGCAGCATTAACAATGTCCGGTATTGCGGGATTGGTTCTTGCTCTGGGTATGGCTGTAGATGCTAACGTATTGATTTATGAACGCATTAAAGAAGAACTCATAGCAGGAAAAGGAATAAAAAAATCACTTGCTGATGGTTACTCCAATGCATTTTCTGCTATTTTTGATGCGAATTTAACCTCTATAATCACAGGAATTATTCTATTCTGGTTTGGAACCGGACCAATTCGAGGCTTTGCTACTACATTAATTATAGGTATCATTTGTTCATTCTTTACTGCAGTATTCTTAACTCGCATTGTATACGAACATTTCTTAGCAAAAGATAAATTCTTAAATTTAACCTTTACTACTCCTGTTTCTAAGAACTTATTGGTAAATCCAACCTTCAAATTTGTTGAAAATAATAAGAAAGCTCTTACTGTTACAGGTGTTATCATTGCTATTTGTATCAGTGCTTTAGCGATAAGAGGATTAAGTCAAAGTATAGATTTCACAGGAGGTAGAAACTTTCAAGTTCAATTTGTATCCCCTGTTGAACCGGAAGAGGTAAGAAGCTTGATAGCTGATAAATTTGAAGGAGCAAATGTTACTATATTGGCTATAGGTACTGATAAACGTACTGTTAGAATTAGCACTAACTACAGAATAGAAGAAAGTAGTAGCACCATTGACTCTGAAATTGAAGCTTATTTATATGAATCCTTGAAACCGCTATTGACTGAAGAAATACCTCTGGAAGTATTCATTGACCGAGAAAATCGTACAGGTGGTAGTATCATTAGTTCTCAAAAGGTAGGGCCAAGCATTGCGGAGGATATTAAGATTGCTGCTTTCTGGGCTGTAGTACTTGCTGTAATTGCCATTGGGTTATATATTTTAATGCGTTTCAGGAATATCGCATTTAGTGTTGGCTCTGTTGTAGCATTAATTAGTGACACCTTGATGATTCTTGGTATATATTCTTTATCGTGGGGCTGGATGCCTTTCTCTTTAGAAGTGGATCAGACTTTTATTGGTGCCATCCTAACAGCTATCGGGTATTCAATTAATGATAAAGTGGTTATTTTCGACCGTGTAAGGGAGTATATTAATTTATATCCCAAACGTGGATATAAAGAGTTGTTTAACTCTTCATTAAATACTACTCTTTCTCGTACGGTAAACACCTCATTTAGTACTCTATTAGTGTTACTTTGTATCTTTATTTTAGGAGGAGACTCCATTCGTAGTTTCTCCTTTGCCATGATACTGGGAGTAATCTTTGGAACTTTCTCCTCTTTATTTGTTGCATCTCCAATAGCATACTTAATACTTAAAAAGAGAGATAAAGGAACCAGAGAAGTTATAGAAGCATAAAAGAATCTTTTAGCAAAAAAGAATAAAGGCAGATTGGTATAAAT
>CAZFXK010000130.1:0-5880 GCA_964522975.1 uncultured Bacteroides sp.
ATGAAAAAGAAAGCAGATCGTTTAGAAGCAATAAAGTCAATTATTTCCAGTTCAGAGATTGGATCACAAGATGAACTTCTACAGGAATTAAAAAGGCAAAAGTTTCAACTAACACAAGCAACCCTATCGCGTGACTTAAAGCAATTGAAAGTAGCTAAAGCCGCAAACCTCAATGGGGACTATGTTTATGTACTTCCCAACGACATTATGTATAAAAGGAATGTTGACCTAACAGTCAATGAGATGCTGATACACAACGGTTTTGTTTCTTTAAACTTTTCGGGTAATTTAGCTGTAATTAAAACCAAACCGGGATATGCCAGTAGAATGGCTTATGACATAGATAGCCATCATTTTGATGATATTTTAGGAACGGTTGCAGGAGACGACACCATTATTATGGTGATCGATGAAAACACCTCTTCTAAAAGAATAAAAACGCAACTATCTACAATCATCCCCAATATCGATAAAAAGTTTAATAAAAAGTAAATGAATCAAAATATAAAAGTTGTGGTAGCCGATTCTTCTCACGAAAGATATGTCGACATAATTCTTGACACCATTGAAGCGGCTGCCAAAGTACGTGGGACGGGTATCGCCAAGAGAACACACGATTATGTCGCACTAAAAATGAGAGAAGGCAAAGCAATCATTGCTCTTCAAGGTGATGAATTTGCCGGGTTTTGCTATATTGAAAGTTGGGGAAACAAAGAATATGTAGCTAACTCAGGATTAATTGTTGCTGAAAAATTTAGGGGACAAGGTTTGGCTAAACGCATTAAAAAAGAAGCATTTAAATTATCACGCAAACGCTGGCCGAACGCAAAACTTTTTGGATTAACCAGCGGAGGTGCTGTAATGAAAATTAATACCGAATTGGGTTATGCCCCTGTACCCTTTTCAGAGCTTACGGATGATGAGGCTTTTTGGAAAGGTTGCGAAGGGTGTTGCAACCACGATGTATTAATGCGAACCAATCGTCGTTATTGTATTTGTACGGCAATGTTATTCGACCCAAAGAAACAGAAAAACAAAAAAAAATAAACCTATTATAAAACCAACTCAATATGACAAAAAAAGTAGTTTTAGCATTTAGTGGAGGTCTTGACACCTCTTTCTGCGCCATGTATCTATCAAAAGATAAAGGCTATGAAGTTTACACTGCAATTGCTAACACGGGAGGATTTAGTGAGGAAGAATTAGCAGAAATTGAAAGTAAAGCGTACAAACTGGGAGCCAAGAAACACGTTACATTAGATATTACACAGGAGTATTACGAAAAAAGCATCAAATATATGGTATTTGGTAATGTGCTAAGAAATGGAACTTACCCTATTTCTGTGAGCTCCGAACGAATATTCCAAGCAATAGCCATTGCTAATTATGCACGAGAGATTAATGCAGATGCCATTGCTCATGGCAGTACAGGTGCAGGAAACGACCAAATTCGTTTCGATCTTACATTTGAAGTATTGGCCCCTGGCATTGAAATTATCACTCCTACACGAGATATGATTTTAACGCGTGAATATGAAATTGAATATTTACGAAAACATAACTATGTAGCAAACTTTGAAAAAATGGAATATTCCATAAATAAAGGTTTATGGGGAACTTCCATTGGGGGAAAAGAAACGTTGGTAAGTAATAAAACCCTACCCGAAGAAGCATATCCTTCACAAATAACTAAAACAGGTACTAAAAAAATAGTACTTGAATTTAATAAAGGAGAACTCCATGCCGTTAATGGTGAAGTATTTAAAGACAAAGTAAAAGCTATTAATAAAGTAGAATCCATTGCTGCACCTTATGGTATTGGCCGTGATATGCATATTGGAGACACCATAATTGGCATAAAAGGAAGGGTTGGGTTTGAAGCGGCTGCACCTTTATTAATCATCAACGCCCACAAAATGTTAGAAAAACACACCTTAACTAAATGGCAACTTTACTGGAAAGATCAGGTTGCAAATTGGTATGGTATGTTTTTACACGAAGCCCAATATCTGGAACCGGTAATGAGGGATATTGAAGCCATGCTTGAATCCTCTCAACGCAATGTAAACGGGAAGGTAGAAATAGTCCTTCGTCCATATACTTATACCTTGGTTGGAGTGGAATCCGATTACGATTTAGTTGAAACTCCTTTTGGAGAATATGGTGAAGTGCAAAAAGGATGGACAGCAGATGATGCCAAAGGATTCATCAAAATACTATCTAATCCTTTACGGGTTTACTTTAACAATCAAGAAAAGCATAAGAAGAAATAATTGTATGATTAATATTGGAATTATAGGAGGAGCGGGTTATACTGCGGGAGAATTAATACGGTTATTGGTTCATCATCCTGAAGCAAATCTCTCCTTTATCAATAGTAGTAGTAATGCCGGTAATAAAGTAACCGATGTCCATTCCGGGTTATATGGGGAGTGCAACTTAGTCTTTACAGATAAGCTTCCTTTTGATACCATTGATGTTTTATTTCTATGTACAGCACACGGGGATAGTCTGAAATTCTTGGAGAAACAGACGCTCCCCTCTTCTTTAAAGGTCATCGATTTCTCGATGGACTATCGTTTTAAGAGGCCGGATCATGATTTTGTATATGGTTTACCCGAATTAAATAAAGAAGAAATAAAGAAAGCACAGCGAATAGCTAACCCGGGTTGCTTTGCTACTTGCATTCAATTGGGACTTCTTCCATTGGCAAACAAACAGTTACTGAATACAGACATTATGGTAAATGCCATAACCGGAAGTACAGGGGCAGGGGTAAAACCCCGGCCAACTACCCATTTCAGTTGGAGAGATAATAATTTAAGCATATACAATGCCTTTACTCATCGTCACGTACCTGAAGTCAAACAGTCTATTCAGCAGTTACAAAAAGAATTTCAATCAGCTATTGATTTCATACCCTATAGAGGAGACTTTCCCCGTGGTATTTTTGCTACTTTAGTAACTAAAACAAATTTGGATTTGGATGAAATCCAAAAGATTTACAAAGATTTTTATAGTGATGCTCCGTTTACCTTTATAGTAGAAGAAGATTTAGATATGAAACAAGTGGTCAACACCAACAAATGCTTAATCCAACTTCAAAAACACGAAGACAAATTATTAATTGTAAGCTGTATAGATAATCTACTAAAAGGAGCATCGGGACAAGCAGTACAAAACATGAACTTGATGTTTGGACTGGAAGAAAGCTTGGGACTACAACTTAAAGCAAATGCTTTTTAATAAAACAAAAAATGGAACTATTCAACGTTTATCCTATCTTTGATATCAACATAGTAAAAGGAGAAGGGGCTTATGTTTGGGATGATAAAAAAAATAAATATTTAGACTTTTATGGAGGCCACGCTGTAATCTCCATTGGGCACTCTCATCCTCGCTACGTAGAGCGCATCAGCAATCAAGTAGCACAATTAGGCTTCTATTCTAACTCTGTAGTCAATGAGTTACAAAAAGAGGTAGCGCACAAATTGGGAAAGATCTCAGGTTATGATGACTTCTCTCTTTTTTTGGTAAACTCAGGAGCAGAAGCTAATGAAAATGCACTAAAATTGGCTTCTTTCTATAATGGAAGAAAAAAAGTGATCTCTTTCTCGAAAGCATTTCACGGAAGAACCTCTTTAGCTGTAGAAGTTACAGATAACCCCAATATCGTTGCCCCAATCAATGATAATGGGAATGTAATGTTTCTACCCTTAAATGACATCAACAGCTTTGAACAAGAGATAAAAAAACAAGATGTATGTGCAGTCATTATTGAAGGAATTCAAGGAGTTGGTGGTATTAAAATTCCCGACAATAATTTTCTACAAGCAGTTAGAAAACTTTGTGATGAAACAAACACTGTTCTCATTTTAGATGAAATACAAAGCGGCTACGGTAGAAGTGGAAAATTCTTTGCCCATCAATATGCCAACATAAAACCGGACTTAATTACGGTAGCAAAAGGTATAGGCAACGGGTTTCCTCTTTCGGCAATTCTTATTCATCCTAAATTCACACCCAGCTATGGCATGCTTGGAACCACCTTTGGGGGCAACCACTTAGCTTGTGCTGCCGCATTGACTGTATTAGAAGTAATGGAAAAGGAATCGCTAGTGGATAATGCAAGACTCATGGGAGAATATCTTATGGAAGGGTTGAAAACAATTCCTGAGATTAAAGAGATACGTGGACGAGGCTTAATGATTGGATTAGAGTTTGAGAACTCCATCATAGAACTACGTAAAAAACTTCTTTATGAAAAAAAGGTATTTACAGGAATCAGTGGAGAAAAAGTATTACGATTACTCCCCCCCTTATCCATTACTCAAGTAGAAGCTGATCTGTTTTTACGAAGTCTAAAAGAGATAATAGAAAAAAAATAACTTCCAAAAACTCATTAAATAAAGAGGTGTTTTCCATCTCCTCTTTATATATTTAGGGCAAACAAACTAATTGTAAAACATTAGTAGGTTTATCAACATTAAAGAACCATTTAATTAATCAAAAAAAAATGAAAAAAGACTATAGCAAAGAGACTCTCTGCGTACAAGGAGGATGGAAACCTAAAAAAGGAGAGCCTCGCATTGTTCCCATTTATCAAAGTACTACTTTTAAATACGATACAAGTGAACAGATGGGACGTTTATTTGACTTGGAAGATAGCGGTTATTTTTATACACGGTTACAAAATCCCACCAATGATACTGTTGCGGCCAAGATAGCAGCTCTCGAAGGAGGTGTTGCTGCTATGTTAACATCCAGCGGACAAGCTGCTAACTTCTTTGCCATTTTTAACATCTGTGAAGCAGGAGATCATTTTATTAGTTCTTCAGCTATCTATGGAGGAACCTTCAATCTTTTTGCGGTAACCATGAAGAAATTAGGAATTGAAGTCAGCTTCATACATCCTGATGCCACAGAAGAAGAAATAGCAGCTGCTTTTAAGCCCAATACCAAAGCACTATTCGGCGAAACAGTAGCCAACCCTTCTTTAGACGTTTTAGATTTAGAAAAATTTGCAAAGGTTGCACATGCACACGGAGTTCCCCTTATCGTAGATAATACCTTTCCCACACCTATTAATTGTAGACCTTTTGAATGGGGGGCCGATATTATTGTGCACTCTACGACTAAATATATGGATGGCCATGCCGCTGCTGTTGGAGGCTGCATTGTTGATAGTGGTAATTTTGACTGGAAAGCCAATGCTGATAAATTTCCGGGACTTTGCACTCCTGATGAATCATACCACGGATTGACCTTTGTTGATTCTTTTGGAAAAATGGCCTACATAACTAAAGCAACAACACAACTAATGCGCGACTTAGGAAGCATTCAAAGTCCACAAAATGCATTCCTTCTAAATATTGGACTTGAAACACTACACTTACGGATGAAACGACATTGTGAAAATGCAAAAAATGTAGCTGAATATCTAAGTCAACAAGAAAAAATAGCATGGGTTGATTATCCCGATCTTCCTAGTCACAAGGATTATAAATTAGTTCAAAAATACATGCCGAATGGCACCTGCGGAGTTGTTACCTTTGGACTAAAAGGGGGAAGAGAAGCTTCCATTCGATTTATGGACTCTTTAAAGTTAGCTGCCATCGTTACTCACGTAGCCGATGCCAGAACTTCTGTTTTACATCCGGCAAGCCATACTCACAGGCAACTTTCAGACGAACAGTTAAAGGAGGCCGGGGTTCGTCCGGATTTGATTCGTTTTTCTGTCGGTATAGAAAACATTGAAGATATCATACAGGATATTGACCAAGCCCTAAAAAAGTAAATTATTACAACACAATTCAAGAACAAAGCTCACAAGTAGTTGATATACAAAGACTCTTGTGAGTTTTTTATTTTAAAACAATA
>CAZFXK010000131.1:0-5848 GCA_964522975.1 uncultured Bacteroides sp.
TTCTAGTGTTGCTAGTATTCAAGTTGTTACTAAAATTGATAATCGTACTAGTACTATTTTAAGCAATAAAAATTTCACTGAAGTTTATGGTGCTGGTCAAAATTTCACTGGTACTTTAAGTGATATTAATGGTAGTCCTATTGTTGGTCAGCATGTTGCTTTGAATTTAACTCGTTTGAGTGATGGTGCTAGTAAAATTTATTGGGTTACTACTGATAATGCTGGTGAATATCAATTAGAAATTAATCTATTTGCAGGTAAATATACTTGTTTATCCAGTTATGATGGTAACGGTCTTTATCAACCTTCAACTAGTAGTCTAACTTCTATAACCGTAACTAAAGCATAAGAATATAAACTTTAGAAAAATTGAATAAAAAGAGAAAAATTTATTTTTTTCTTTATCCTTTTTCTAAACTTTTTTTAAATTTTTTTTTAAGGTGAATTAAAAATGAAAAAATTAAAAATCATAACATTTTTATTAATTTTTATAATATTATCAATTAGTACAGTAAGTGCTACAGATTTAAATGATAATGTTTCTTCAATTTCACAAAATTATAATAATACAAATAGTTTAACAGATTCAATTTCATCAAAATCCCCTAATTTAGAAAATTCTAATGATATGAATACAAATATTTCAATGTTTAACACTGTTTCTTCATCATCAAAAACAGTACAAGTGACTGAAAATTCTTACTCTAATTATTTTGATGAAAACGGTAACTTATTAAGTTCTAGTGGGATAAATAATGGAGATACAATAGATTTATCTGGAACTTTTATTAATAAAAATTTCATAGTTAAAAATCCTTTAACAATTACCAGTACATCAAATAATGCAATTTTATATAACGGAACTATAACTATTTATAATTCTGGTTCTGGTTCTTCTATATCTAATTTAAAAATTATTAATAGTAACTCTGACGGTTTTGGAATAATTCTTTATAATGCAGAAAATAACACTATATTCAACAATAATATCTCTGTAAATGGTGTTGGAGCAATGGCCATTGCATTAAATACTGGTTCAAATTACAATAACATATCAAATAATTATTTAGAAACTAAAAAAACTTCAGAAGGCAAAACTCACTCAACATTAGTATTAGGTGGTGCAAATTATAACACTATTAAAAATAATTATGTAACTAATGATGGAGTAAATGCTATATACTTATCTTATTATGGTTCTGGAAAATTTAGTGGAGGATATTCTTATTATAATACTATAATAGGAAACACAGTTACTTGTCTTATAGATAATCCATCTTCATGGAATTATGCTATTCAAATGATGGGATATAATAATAAAGCAGAAAATAATAAGGTTATTGGTACATATCGAGGTATTTCATCTACTGGTAATAATAATTCTATTATAAATAACAATTTAACTAATATTATTGGCGATTATGCTATAAGTGGTTCAGATGATTCTTTAATTTCAGGAAATACAATTTCAAGTTCTACAGTTTCTGCTGGAATTTATGTTTTAAGTAATTCAAATGTAACAAACAATATTATTCATGTTAAAGGATCAACTATAGGAATTAGAAGTGCAGGCGATAATATAATCATATCTAATAATATTATAAATACAGTTTCTGGTAATGGTATATACACTATGGGTGATTTTTCAAACATTGTGATAACTTCCAATAATATTTCAAGCAATTCCGGAGTGGATATTTTAATTAAAAAACAATCAAGTACAAAATATCCTAAAAATTTAAGTATTACAAATAATACTGTTTTAACATCTGCAGAATATGCTATAGATGCTAGAGAATCTGATACTTCAACAATTATTAAAGATAATACAGTCATTGGGGAAGCTAAAATAGGATTACCTTCAGGAACAAATTCTTCAGGTAATCAAACAGATTTTAATGGAACAGTCTATAATATAAATAATGATAATTTTTCAAATTTCTTCGATAGTACAGGTCAAATCATAGTAGGTACCTTAAAAGACGGAGATACTATCATATTTAATGGAAAATTTACAAATAAAAATTTAACCTTAAACTCTAAATTAAAAATATTAGGTAATAATGCATTCTTCTATAACTCCACAGTTAAAGTAACTGCATCTGGATGTGATATTGAAGGATTAAACATTATAAATAATAATCCTAATGCAATAGATCAATGGGGTATATATGTAAATGGTGCATCTAATGTTAAAATTATAAATAATTATATTAATGTTACAGATAAAGATGCAGCTTATGCAATTTACATTTATGATTCATCTAACAATAATGTAAGTTATAATACATTAATATCTAATGGAAAATACTTAACATACACCATTTTAACTTATGCAGCAAGTAATAATTATATTGCTCATAATAATGTTTATACTAACGGAACAAGTGAAGTACATCTTTTTGAACCTGAAGCATGTATTGATGGGGTTCATAATATTCCAGAAATATACAGAACATATGGTATTTTAGCATTATACTCATCTAATAACAATATCACCCAAAACAATGTAAATGTAACATCTGGATTAACAAAAGAATATTCTCCATATAATGAATCTACAAACTCAATAGTTGGTATAGATATCTATTATGATAGTCATAACAATACTGTTGATTCTAATATAATAAGTTTAAGTTCATTTGATCCATTTATATATGGTACAGGAGTATTAGGAGCTCAAACAAATATTGGAAATACAAGTGCTGAAAATAATTGTTTTAAAAATAATAACATTAATATTAAAGGAAACTACTTTGTATCTGGTATTATCACTGGATATAACAGTATAAACACTAAAATATTTAATAACAAATTAACTTTAAATTCAAATGATTATGCATATGGTATTACATTAGAAATAAGTCAATACAACAAAATTAAAGAAAACATAGTTAATATAAACTCTAATACCATTTATACTATAGAAATTTTCCAATCAAATAATAATACTATAAGTTCTAATAAACTTTTAGGAAATGGTAGTTATGTATATGGAATTGCAGGGTATATGTCATCAGATAATTTAATTAATTCTAATAATATTCAATCTTTAGGAAATTCATTAAAAAATATTGGGTCTACATTACATTCTGATGCAATACCTCTAGGTAATAGTGGAATATTCCTTTACCAAAACTCCAATTCAAATAATATAACAAATAATACTATTAAAACAACTGCCGTTTATGCTGTAAACGCTACCACAAACACTAATTATGTGATAAATAACTCTCTAATCTCAGCTAATTATACTGGAAATAATGCAGTTAATCCAAAAACAAATTTAGTTCATGATAATTATGGAAGTAATGATAATATTTCTACTGTTTTAGTTTGTAATAATATGGTTGAAGTTTATGGTTCTAGTGAGAATTTTACTGGTAAATTACTTGATGAGTTTGGTGATCCTATTGTTGGTCAACATGTTGCTTTGAATTTAACCCGTTTAAGTGATGGTGCTAGTAAAATTTATTGGGTTACTACTGATGGTGCTGGTGAGTTCCAATTAGAAATTAATTTATTTATAGGTAATTATACTGCTCGTGCTAGTTTTGATGGTTTTAATCAATCTAATGTTACTTATTTACATTCCACTTCTAACGTTGTTAATATTCAAGTTGTTACTAAAATTGATAATCGTACTAGTACTGTTTTAACTAATAATAATTTTACTGAAGTTTATGGTGCTGGTCAGAATTTCACAGGTAAATTATGTGATATTAATGGTAATCCTATTGTTGGTCAGCATGTTGCTTTGAATTTAACTCGTTTGAGTGATGGTGCTAGTAAAATTTATTGGGTTACTACTGATAATACTGGTGAATATCAATTAGAAATTAATTTATTTGTAGGTAAATATACCTGTTTATCCAGTTATAGTGGTAATAATGCATATCAACCTTCAACTAGTAGTTTAACTTCTTTAATCGTAACTAAAGCATAAAGCTTTAAACTTTAGAAAATAATAAAAAGAAAAAAAATTTGGAGAAAAATTATTATGGAAATATTTAGTATTTTAATGCAAGTAGGTATACTATCCGCTGTTTTGGTTTTTGGTATTAAGGTGGGTTTGGCTTCTGGTTTGGCTAATATTTCTAAGAAGTATCTTGCAGCAATTTGTATTGCTTATGGTGCTGGAGTTTTAATATTGTCTAAGGTGGCTTCTTATTATACAAGTCAGTTAACTAATTTGATTTATACTTATAATTCTGGATTTTTTATTATAATGGCTGCTATAATGATTGTGGCAGGTGTTTTAACTATTCGAGAGTATAAAGTCCATAATAAGAACACTACTGCTGCTACTTGTATGGTTGTTATTGCTCCTTGTCCATGTTGTTTTGGAGTTATAATTGCAACTATATTGTTACTTGCTCCAACTGTAAGTATTGGTGTATTTATTTTAAGTGAATATGTTGCAGTTGCACTAGTTGCAACTATATTAATTTCATATTTTGCTTCTAATACAATTGTTAAGTTTATTAAAAAACCTTACCCTATAATTTTAGGTAACTTTGAATTATTCCTTGGAGTATACTTCCTATTATCTGCTATAGTTTTACCAAACATAGCAACTGCATTAAGTAAGCAGTTTAGTGGAATTAATATCCAATCTTTTAACTCATTATTCATGTTTATAGTATTAGCATTAATTTTAATAATAATTGGATATATCATGACAAAAAAATCTACCTTACTAGATTAAAAAGAAATTAAGAAAAAAAAATAAAATAATGGAATTTATGATGGATGGTCAAAACTTTAAAATTTGTAAGCATAAACATTATAAAAAAAATGTTTAGTTTACTAATTGAAGAAAATTTTTCTTTAAAAATATATTTTTGGCCACTCATCTTTATATTTAAAAAATTTTTAAAGGTGAAAATTAATGGTTTCAAGCATTCCTGGAAGTAGCTTTTTAACATCTGCTTTAGATGTTATTTCTCAAAGTTTACAGATTCCAGTTATTGTATTTTTATTATTATTTGCTGTTATTTCAGTTATAATACTGGGAGGTCTTATATCTGAGTATACTTCACGTAAGAAAGTTTCTATGAAAACTATGCGTGAATTGATATATAGTATTAGTGAATCTGGTACGGTTGAAGAAATGAAGCAAGTTATTGCTTCTGCTAAAATTCCTAAATCTCAAAGAAGGGTTTTGGATAAGATTGCTTCTTCTAGTTCTTTGACTAAGGATTCTCGTGTTGCTTTAGCTCGTAAGTTTATAGAAAATGAGGAGGATAAGACTGCGAAGTCTTTGGAAAAGACTGATATTATTACTCGTATTGGTCCAACTCTTGGATTAATGGGTACTTTAATCCCTATGGGTCCAGGTCTTGCAGCATTAGGAACAGGTGATGTTAACACTTTATCTCAAGCTATTATTGTAGCTTTTGATACTACTGTTGTTGGTATTGGTGCTGGTGCGATTGCTTACTTTGTATCTAAGGTTAGAAGTCGTTGGTATGAGGAGTATTTATCTAATCTTGATGCTTTAGCTGATGTTGTCTTAGATAAGTTGAATCATTTAAAATCCTATGGAAAGTGATTTTTTTATGGTTCGTGAGACTAGTCGTAGACGACGTAAACATGAAGAAGAAGATCCAATGGCTGGTGTAGGTAATCTTGTTGATGCTATGCTGGTTATTGCAGTAGGTTTACTAGTTTTCCTTGTTATGAGTTGGAACATGCAAAGTGTTGTTTTTAATGAGGATATGAGTCAAAGTCAAAAACAAGATGCTATGAATGCAATGCAAAAAGTAGCACAAGTAGATCAAGGCCAACAATTAAACGACACACCAGATACCAGTAATGCATCTGGAAAAGGTTATACTGAAATGGG
>CAZFXK010000132.1:0-5770 GCA_964522975.1 uncultured Bacteroides sp.
ATTGTCAGTGCGTTCTTATTTTGTTTATCCCAAATATAAGCTTCTACCTTCTCAAAGTATATTTGATGAATCTCACATATTGGTATATATCAACAATTTACATCTATAATATATTGATTATCAGTCTTAATTGTTAATTTATCTTCTCTAATGTTTTATTTTCAATATAAAAGTATAACTTTACAAAACTGAAAAATTGACCACATAATTGACCACATTATAGAAGATGAGAGTAACATTTAAACCTTGTGTTCGCTTACATAGACAACGTAAAGATAAAACATTTTGCGTATTTATTAGAATTGGGTATAAGTCAAAATACAATTATATAGAGACAGAATACTCCGCTTCAAAAAGTGATATTAAAGGGTCCGCTATAAAATCTGGTATGCTCAATGACAAATGCAATGCTATTATAGCTAAGTACAGAGCGATAACAGATGAACTCTCCGAAACAGACTTCGATGATGTTAGTCAAGTTGTAGAACATATTAAACACAAAGAAGAGCATAAGAACGGTATTGACTATATGGTTTATCTAAAAAATCATATAGAAAAACTAGAAGAAAACAAATCTCCTAGCATCCAGATCTACAATGCTACCTATAACCATTTCCGTACATTCGTTGGTAGAGATACACTTTCTACAAATGGACTTACATCGAAGCTCCTTAAAGAATTTGAGGAATATCTAGTAAACGAAGGTGTTGGTTCACATGGTATTCATTCATACCTAAGTAAGATCAGAGCAGTATATAATCTTATCATAGATGATTATGAGGAATTAGGATATACATTTAAGTACCCATTCAGAAAATATAAACTACCGGAAGTAATTAATAAGCCTACCATTGCTTTAACCAAAGAGCAACTTATAGAAATAAGAGATATTGAACTGAAGGAAGATTCACGAGCAAACTATATTCGAAATACATTTATGATTTCTCTTCTATCTCTGGGAACAAATGCAACCGATCTATATGATCTGGAAATAGCCAAGAATGGGAGACTAGAGTATTGCAGAAATAAAACTAAGGAAAGAAGAAAGTCATTCGACAACGCATTTATCTCTATAAAGATTGAGCCGGAGCTAAAGCATTACATCGACCTTATGAAAGGACAGGATAAATATATGTTCAACTTCAGAGAAAGATTTTCTACTAAAGTTAATTTCAACGATTCTATAAGAAAAGGAGTAAAAGACATAGCAGATGCTATAAACGAAAAATACATAGCCATAGATAAAAAGAAATACTCTAAGAATAAATTTATTCAGTATTTCGATTATTACGATGCCAGAAGGACTCTAGCTTCTGTTATGAGAAATACACTCGGCATAAGTAAAGATGATGTAGCAGCTTGCTTAAACCATAAAGATACAGAGCATAAAACAACAGACTATTACATAGAAAAAGATTTCTCCATACTAGACAAGTGCAATAGGCAGTTTATTGATTGGCTATACGATAAGACCGATGTTAAGAATATCTAAAAATATTTAATTCAACACTTCTGATGTTATGCTTTTAAGCAAAAATAAAACATTAGCTATATACTGAAAATCAGCCTATTGATATAGGTTGATTTTCTTTTTATACTTGTATTGTAAGTACAAAAGAGGTACTGCTCCCGACCAAAGTTGCTATACCTCTTTTAACTAAACAATGTATCATATAATCATTTAGCTATGACAAAGAAAACTAAAGCTGAGATAACGGCAAAATTTCCTGTAAACATTAACGAAGTTTATCCTAGTCTTTTCAAAACACGAACTCTTGCAATATGTCGCCTTGTACGAAACTTTAAGAGTGAAATTGATTTTATTTCTATATCCAATGGCACTTGGATATGCAAGCTTTTTTCGGACAATTTTAAGTGAATAGTATTTAAGCTACTTTTTTATTTTTGAACTTATATTGTTCATTAAATTCTCTGATGGTCAAATAGTCTAAATGGGAATGCCTTCTGTTGGTATTGTAAAAAGCTTCAATATACTCGAAAACAGATCTATAAGCATCCATTCTGGATTCGTAAGAGTTCTGATAAATAAGTTCTGTTTTTAACGTTTTAAAGAACGATTCCGCCACAGCATTATCATAGCAATTGCCCTTTGCACTCATACTCTGTTCTATCCATTTATATTTTTTGATAGTTTCTTTGAACTGATTACAGGCATACTGAATACCTCTATCGGAGTGAAATATAAGCGATTCTCCTGCTATAATGGGTCTAGCTGAACAGGCTTTGTTCAAAGCAGGAATAACCGTATCTTTGGCTTTAAGGGAGTGACTGAATTGCCAGCCGATAACTTTGCGGTCGAACAGATCAATAACAGATGTCAGATATACCCATCCCTGCTTTGTTCTTATGTAGGTAATATCCGATACCCAAACCTTGTTATGAGCCGTTGTGGCAAAGTTCTGAGATAGTTTATTTTCCACTATGCCATAACTATGATTAGAGTTGGTCGTTTGTTTGAACCTTCGCACGGTTACACTGCGTAAATCTTTCTTTTTCATAATCGCGGCAACAAAAGGACGGGAAACTTTAACTCCCTGCATTTGCAACTCTTTTGTGATGCGTGGACTACCATATCTGCCTTTACTCCAGTCGTAAATCTTCTTGATAGCAACGCCAAGTTCCAAACGACGCAATAAACGCTTTGATGGCTTCTTGTTTGTCCAATAATAATAGCTGCTACGACTAACTTTGAGTATCTGACACATCTTTTCAATCGGAAAGACATCCCTGTGATGGTGGATGAACTCATATCTTACTGATCTCTCTTGGAAAAGATGCTTAGCGCTTTTTTTAAGATGTCGCGCTCCATTTTAAGTTCTGCATTTTCTTTCTTGAGACGACGAAGTTCTTCCTGTCCCTCATTCTTAGGCAAGCGGATACCCGGACCCTGAAATGCTTTATCTCCATACAATTTATAGCGTCTACGCCATGTACATAAGGTATTAACGCTAATTCCTAAGCTCTTGGAGATCTCGCTTAGACTTTTGCCTTCCTGTAATAGGTTTAAAGCATCTAACTTAAACTCTCGGCTGTACTTTACTTCTCTTGACATAATAATGATTGTCTTTTGTGATAAAATTAATCCTTTATTTTTGTCCTAGTAAAGCTAGCAACTCCATTATGTCCATTGCTCCATATGCGTACTCCGTCCTTTTTGAAGTTATGTTTAAGTAAAAATGAATCTATTTCTGCCTGAGTAGCATTTCTCTCTGCTGTAATAAATGGTTGTTCCATAACAAGAGAAGGAATACCATTCTTGTTATTCATAAAACCTTTTATTTCGTAAGCATTATTCGGAAATAGTGCATTGTGAGCTTTCAATCTATCAATTAATGATTCTAGATTATGACCATGCTCCACACCTTGTACATGGGCAAGATTATTTACTTTGGTTACATTTTTCCCATCAGCATTCAAGTAGACATCATTTTCAAATGTCCCTTTCTTTCTATGGTCATGTAATAGTAATTTGTCTTTTAGGTAAGATTCATCAAGCCAAACATCATTCTGCTTTGCTTGTTTTTCGAGTTCTTGTCTGAATAGCGTTTTGTCGTAGTCTGGGTTTAACCCTCTTGACTCCAATTCTTCTCGTTCCTCAACATCTCGAATTGTGTCAATGCTTCCTGCGGTGTTACTCCTTTGAATCGTGCGTTCGATCCCAAGCCTTTTCTTTGGTTCTCCCACCAACTCACGTGTGGAACTGCCTTCCATTGCTCGGGGGTTATCCAGTCTGGTCTTTGCTCTTGATTCATTTGTAGTTATATTTTTATCAAATTTACTATTTTTATTTGAGTCTACAATACTCTTTCCTCCTAATAATTCCTTAACGGCTCTATCTGTAAAATCAGATAAAGACATATCCTCAATAGCAACATCTGTACTGATACCAAATACTTCTTTGATAGACTTCCACACATCAGCAAGCCAATCAACAAAGCGTTGTTTCATTGTACGATTCACAAAACCTTCCCCTTTGTCTCCGTATGCCATTGCTAGAGCTTCGTCAATCTTAGCCTCTTCGGATAGATTTGAATAAGCAGGATTGTTGTATATACGCTCCCAATAATATGGAGATTGCTTGATAAGCTCTACACCTCTCTGGTATAGTTCGGGATTATTCTTCTTTATATAATCATTCCATAAATGTCCGAACTCATGTATAGGAGTATTAGCATTCATGCGTGTAGCATCCAAATGTATTACCCCTTCTGGAGTAACATATCCGTACACATTCCCTTGTGCATCTTTTATCTGCTGATTGCTCTTTATATTTTCATCCAATACAACATCAACTGCCAAACCTGTCTTTTTAAGTAGCTTTATCAGTTCTTTAGCTTGAGCATCATCCAGAGGAATAAATGCTTCATCGCTTTGTTGATAGCGGATATTGCTCTTATTTACTTCTTCGCTAAATTTATTTGCATTATCAGTATCATAGAATAAGAAGCCCTTCGTATAGTTGCTCCATTTTCCTTTATGCTTTCTGGCTATTCTGGCTACTTGCAGATACTCTTCACGAGGAAGCTCTTTATTCAGCTTTACCAATCCATGTATATTTCCTGTCTTGGTATGCTTGTATTCAGTAGCAGGAGAAGCAAGAAGTTCTTTGTCTGTTTCTTCTATGGTAGTTTCCTTAGTTTCTTCAACCGGTACTACTTCTCTGGCAGCTTGTGCAGCATGCTCTGTAAAGTTTGTTTCATCAACGATAATATCTTCTGTTTCTTCTACATCATCGACTATCGCTTCTTCTTTAACTTCGGTTTCTTTTAGTCTATCAAGAACTTCTTTTAATTCTTGCTGTACACGATCATACTCGCTTTGCTTCTCCCAATTATGACCTCTGTTTATAATTTCGTCATAGGCTTTGGTGTCTTTCAAATTCTTCTCGAGTGTAGCTTCTTGTTTTTCGAGGATACTCGGTATTCCTTCGATAGTCTTTTGCAAGTTATTTAAGAATATACCAGGTGTAAAAGAGAAGCCAACAGTATATCGAACACCATTGTCAGCTACCAGATTTGTTATTACTTTTTGATCCTCAAGAAGACTACTTGCTGAATATTCAATCTCATAACCACCTAGATTAAGACTGTTAGTAGTAAAAGAAGTATTCTTGTTTATTATATCTATGGCCTTTTTACCATAGTCTATACGTTCTACTGTTTTTTTATCTTTTGCAGGCTTTTTAATCTTCTCGCCATTAATAGATTCAATGATCAGTTTACCGTCTTTATCTAGCTTGATATTGTTTGTCAGAGAATCAATATTCTGTCTTGTTAGCTCAATATTTGATTGTATAGATGGAACCTTACTAATCAGATTATCTCTCTTGTCGATAGCCTCATATAATTCTCCTTCAAAATTCCTCTTTGCTCTCTTTAGTTTGTCTAATTGACCTTCTAATTTTGATTTCAAGAGAATGTCTTGATTGCCGGATAGCATTGCTACAAGTTCTGCATAGCTTACACCAGATTCGCTATCAGCATCGCTTTCTTTTACGACACGATCATCAATACTTCCACTCTTTACTTGATTCAAGAAATGTTGTTTTGTTTGTAGAAGTTGATACTTATAAGCATCTAGCGTCCTTTCGGTAGCATAAGCATAGACAGGAACTTCATTGTTCAGATATTTCTTAGCTGCCCGATTACCTTGTCTAATTACACGACCGTTGCGTTGCTCCATAGCAGCAGGAGTATCGGGTAGGTCAGCGACATTACTGCCGCTTTCCCCCCTAAGAACCGTACGTGAG
>CAZFXK010000133.1:0-5698 GCA_964522975.1 uncultured Bacteroides sp.
CAAATTATATTAATCTTTTATTTTTTTCTGATAAAAATCATAGCGAGCTATGATTTCTCTAACAAAATTATAGGTTTCAGTTCCCCGAAAATAGCCGTGTTTGCATACAGGATCTGTAAAGTATTCCCGATTACTTTTAAGTAAAATATACTTTTCCACATTATTATTCCAAACATTCTGATCATGTCCATACTTATCCGCTAAAGCGCGAGCATCAAAAATATGTCCAACTCCCGCGTTATACGAACCTAAAACAAATTTGATGCGTTCTTCTTTTTCAAGCTTTAGAAAGTATTTTTCAACCGTAGCAATATATTTTGTTGCCCCTTTAATATTTTCCTCTACATAAAATTCTTTTCCACTAGGAACACCCATGGCTCTTGCAGTACGTGGCATTAATTGCATAAGTCCCTTTGCTCCTGCCCATGAAACGGCAGTGCTATCAAAATTTGATTCAGTATATGCAAGAGAGGCTAAAAGTCGCCAGTCCCAATTGATTTTCTTTGCATATTCTTTAAAATAATGATCAAAATGAGATATTTTCCCATTGATAAGAGACAAAACCGGAGAGAAAGGGAGTTGTTTGCTAATTTCAAAATAACGTTTTGTAGTAGCAGTGTACGCAGTAGTCTTAGTGCTATTTTCATACCATTCATTTGCAGCTTTAGTTAATTCGGGGCTATTTTTTCTAGTAGCCCAAGCTGTACGTTGGTCAAAACTGATTATTAAATTGATATCTATGTTATTATAATAGGTTCTATTAACCAGAGCTAGCTCATTGTCTGCTATTGTATATTCAATGCGCCCTTTAGAAACCATCTCAATTAAATCTTCAGTAGATAAACTATCTGCTTTTACTTTTATAATGTCAATGCCACCCCCTAGTTCAGTATTAAGGTTTATTAAACGATCATAATATCGATCAGACATTACATGAATCGTTTTTCCAATGAGTTGGGTTACATCAGTTAATCTGTTTTTACCTTTCTTTTGAATAATGACTTGATGTGATATAGCTTCTTGTCCACAGAAGTTAACACTGTCTTTTTTCTCTTTAGTAATAGGTAAGTTATATGCTATCAGATCCCCCTCTTCATTATAAAGTTTTTCATATAATTCATTTAGATTCTTTGCCACTTCGATTCGTAAATCTACGTTTAAGTATGCTGCAAATTGTTTAGCCAACTCATAATGAAATCCCATTTCTTGTCCACGATACATAAAATAAGAAGTCGATCCATATAAAGTAAGAACAACTAACTCTTTGTTCTCTTTAATTTCTTGAAGATCTCTTACAGTAGTATCATTCTCGGTCTTTGGTTTAGAGGTACAAGAAAGAAAAATGCCTAGCATGATAATAAAGCTACATAAGCATGGGATTTTTACTCTCATATTACTCTTTTATTATTTTTCCCATTATTCAAATGTTCAGCAATATATCTGGTTAATATTTTTATAGCTACATTATTATTTCCACCTTCGGGAATAATTAAATCAGCATACCGCTTACAAGGCTCAATAAATTGCAAATGCATGGGTTTTAGAACTTTAACATAACGGTTCATGACTGCCTCAGCAGTTCTTCCACGTTCGAGCACATCACGTTGAATAACACGTATTAATCGTTCGTCAGGATCAGCATCGACGAATATCTTCAAATCCATCATATTACGTAGTTTTTCATCACAAAGAGCTAAAATTCCTTCAACTATGACTACTTCTTTAGGTTCAACGTGTATTGTTTTCGGTAGTCGGGTACAAGTGATATAGGAGTATGTAGGTTGTTGAATGCATACTCCTTTTTTCAACATTGATAAATGTTTTGAAAGTAAATTCCACTCAAAAGCATCCGGGTGATCAAAGTTGATATTTTGACGCTCTTCCGGTGGAATATGGCTACTATCCTTATAATATGAATCTTGGGGTAAAAGAACAACTTCTCCTAATGGTGAGCTTTCTATTATTTTTTTTACAACTGTGGTTTTTCCTGAACCAGTTCCTCCGGCTATTCCAATAATTAACATGAACAAGTATTTATTTTGAAAACAAATAGACTATTTTTGTGTTAGTAGATGTAAGATTTATGTATAATAAACAAAGATAAAACAAAAAATTATAACATCAATTTATTATGGTTAAGCATATTGTACTTTTTAAACTAAAAGATAGCATTTCACAGTCCCAAAAAAATAAAGTCATGAATCAGTTTAAGGAAGCTATTGAAGCTTTACCGGCTGTCATTCCCTTTATTCGAGCCATTGAGGTGGGAATCAATAGTAATCCTGAAGAACAATGGAATATTGCATTGTATAGTGAATTTGATTCGTTAGATGATGTTAAGAAATATGCCATCCATCCGGAACACGTAAAAGCAGGACAGCTTCTAGCCGATGTAAAAGAAGATAGGGCTTGTGTGGATTACACGTTATAAATAAAAAATCAAATTAGCTTTAAGAAAAGAATCAATATGAAGAAGTGGTCTATTATTTTGATCGGACTTTTTCTTTTTTCCTGCTTGCAAGCTCAGATTTTAGAGCCGATTCAAGTGGATAAAAACCTAAAAAAGATATCCGATACAGAATATGAATTACAATTTAATGTCAGCATCGCAGAAGGTTGGCATGTTTACTCTACTAATTTGGGAGATGATGGACCAGTTTCAGCATCTTTAAATGTAGAAAAAAAAGAAGGAATAACATTAATTGGTGAGTTAATAACCAAGGGTAAAGAAATATCCATTTACGATAAGTTATTTGGTATGGATGTACGTTATTTTGAAAATAATGTGCTATTCACTCAAAAACTGAAAATAGTAAATGATAATTATAAACTTGAAGGATATTTTGAATATGCTGCTTGTGATGATCAAACTTGTTTACCTCCTACTAAGGTTGAGTTTAGTTATGTAGAAGAAGATACACAAGCAGCTTCTGTTCAGGAAGTAAAGAAAAATACTCCTGATGCATTAGATGAAGTTGAAAAGAATAAGGATACAGAAAAGGGTTTACTTAAAGTAGAAGAGTCTTTATCATCAACTGATCAAGAGTTAACCTCTTCATATTGGACTCCTGTCATTAAAGAATTGCAAAATTTTGGAGAAACCTCCAATGAACAAGACAGATCTTGGTTATATATATTTATTGCAGGTTTTTTAGGAGGATTTATTGCTTTACTGACTCCTTGTGTATGGCCAATTATTCCTATGACTGTTAGTTTCTTTTTGAAAAGAGGGGAGAATAAGCGTAAAGGCATAAGAGATGCTATTATTTATGGTATTTCCATCATTGTAATTTATTTGTCATTGGGGCTCGCCATTACTCTTATCTTTGGAGCAAGTGCTTTAAATGCCCTATCTACAAATGCTATCTTTAATCTATTTTTCTTTGCCTTATTAATTTTCTTTGCTGCTTCATTCTTTGGTGCTTTTGAACTTACCCTTCCTTCAAAATGGAGTAACGCAGTAGATAGTAAGGCTGATGCCACAAGTGGGCTTATTAGCATTTTTTTGATGGCTTTTACCTTAACGCTGGTCTCTTTTTCATGTACGGGACCCATTATTGGCTTCTTATTAGTAGAGGTGTCAACTACCGGTAGTATATTGGCTCCGGCAATTGGAATGTTAGGGTTTGCCATTGCTTTGGCTTTGCCCTTTACACTATTTGCTTTGTTTCCTTCGTGGTTAAGATCCATGCCTAAATCAGGAGGTTGGATGAATGTGATAAAGGTAACTTTAGGATTCATAGAAGTAGCATTTGCTTTGAAATTTTTATCTGTTGCTGATCTAGCTTATAGTTGGCGTATTTTAGATAGAGAAACTTTTATTGCTTTATGGATTATAATTTTTGCGTTACTTGGCTTTTATCTGTTAGGTAAAATAAAATTCAAGCACGATGACGATGATGAGAAAGTAGGGGTTACCCGTTTTTTCTTGGCTATGATTTCTCTAGCTTTTGCTGTATATATGATTCCCGGATTGTGGGGAGCTCCTTTGAAGGCTATTAGTGCATTTGCACCACCAATGTACACACAAGATTTTAATCTGTACAATAAAGAGGTTACCTCTAAATTTGATGATTATGATTTAGGCATGGAGTATGCCCGTCAGCAAGGAAAACCTGTGCTCTTAGATTTTACTGGTTATGGCTGTGTGAATTGCAGAAAGATTGAACTAGCTGTTTGGACTGATGCAGAGGTTAGTAACCTAATTAATAACGAATATGTTTTAATAACCCTTTATGTAGATAATAAAACTCGTTTAGAAGAACCTATTAAAGTAATTGAAAATGGATCTGAACGTACTTTACGGACTTATGGTGATAAATGGAGTTATTTACAACGGAGTAAATTCGGTGCCAATGCTCAACCTTTTTATGTCTTGATAGATAATCAGGGTTTCCCATTAAACAAATCTTATGCCTTTAATGAATCAGTTTCAGATTATGTTCAATTTCTAAAAACAGGGTTATTGAATTATCAAAAATCTAAATAGCCCCAATATCATAAAAACAAAAGAGACGATCTGAAATGTCAGATCGTCTCTTTTTGTATTCTTTATTTTGTTACTTACACAATATATTGTGTACTTATCGATTCATTCGTTAAAACGCGTCTAATTGTTTCTGCAAAAAGAGCGGCAATGCTGAGCTGTTTTACTTTTTTGCAGTTTTTGAAATAAGGAATGCTATTTGTAAATACAATTTCTGTCAAAGCAGATTTCCCTACTTTTTCAGAAGCCGGATCAGACATAACACAATGGCTGGCTATAGCTCGTACTGAAATAGCCCCTTCTTCCATCATGATATTTGCTGCTTTAGTAATTGTTCCTCCCGTATCTACAATATCATCTACTAATACAACATTCTTGCCTTTTACATCACCAATGATTTGCATTTCGGCTACTTCATTGGCTTTAAGTCTTTTTTTATTACAAAGTACCAATGGAACATCTAAATATTTAGAATATGTATTTGCCCGTTTTGAACCTCCTACATCAGGAGTTGCAATTACCAGTTCTTCTAAATCTAAGGATTCAATGTAAGGAAGAAATACAGATGATGCATATAAATGATCTACCGGGATATTAAAAAAACCTTGAATCTGATCGGCATGTAAGTCCATGGTAATTACACGATCTACTCCTGCAACAGAAAGTAAATCTGCTACCAGTTTAGCTCCGATAGAAACACGTGGTTTGTCTTTTCTGTCTTGTCTTGCCCATCCAAAATAAGGAATGACTGCTACAATACTTTTAGCTGATGCTCGCTTAGCTGCATCAATCATTAAAAGTAATTCCATTAAATTGTCTGAGTTAGGAAAAGTTGATTGAACTAAAAAAACATTAGAACCTCGGATAGATTCTTCATAAGAAACGGCAAATTCTCCATCTGCAAAATGGTTGACAATCATATTTCCCAAAGAACAATTAAGATTCTCACAGATTTTTTCCGCTAAATATCTTGAATTTGTTCCTGAAAAAATTCTAAAAGGTGTGTTGGTACTCATTTTTTGATAATAGATATTACTACTGTTAGTTTTGCCACAAAGGTATGAATTCTATATTCAAAAATAAAGAACTTCTGTTAATTTAAAATGTTACTTATTGTTTCTAACATTATAGTAAATGGATAATCTTGTTCATTTATTGGCTTTTATGAAGGTGTTATTCATTATAGTAAAAAGGCGTGTTCAATGATAAAGT
>CAZFXK010000134.1:0-5606 GCA_964522975.1 uncultured Bacteroides sp.
CAGAAGTTTAATTATATTTTTGCAGATACACAAAGAGATGCACAGAATTTTTAAATACAAATTGCTATAAATATAGAAGCAAAAAAAAAAATGAGTGCTAAGTTAATTCCGAATTTATAAAGTTTAAGATTATGAGATTAAGAAATTATAGTTTAGTTAGAGATACTGGATTAATAGTGAATGACAGTATAGAAGGTGAGAGCATTGAGATAAAGATTGAGAGATTGATTGAAAATAATGAGCCTATAAGTGACAGTGCGCCCATTATATATACAGAACGTAAAGATGGTGTTCTTCCTCAATATGATGTTAGGACAGATAGATTTGAATTAGCTATAGATGCTATGGATAAAGTGAGCAGTACTCATGTAGCTAAGAGAGTTGAAATGTATAAGAAGAGTGAAGATTTAGAGCAGAGCTCAGACAATACAAGCGACACAACGGGTACTTCTAAAGATTGATATTTTTGAAGTGGTACGCATGTATTCTTATATACCAAGAGACAGCGTATCGCTTTTTATTAAAAAGACGCGAAAAATATTATATATTATGGCAGATGATAAAGGAAATAAAGGATTACTGGGAATGTCAGGTGGTGATATGTTAGGTGCTGGAATGGGAATAGCAAGTGGTTTAGTTGATGCTTTTGATATTGGCGGTAACAGAAGAAGAAGAAAGCAGATTGAGCAACAGCAGAAGCTAACAGATATGCAGATTGATGCTAATAAGCAATTAGCTGATTATGGAATGGGTATTAGTAAGGAAATGTTTGAAGCAACTGGTTATGGAGCGCAAAGACGTCAAATGGAAGAAGCTGGATTGAACCCAGCGTTAATGTATGGTCATGCTGGTGAAGGTGGTTCTACTATGAGCACAGGTGCAGGTGGTGCAGGTGGTGGAATGGCAAGCGATGAAGCGAGCCAGAAAATGGCAAGCACACAGGCTCAGGGTATGGCATTGCAATTAGCTAAATTAAAGAGTGAGATTGACATTAATAAAGCAAGTGCTAAGAAATTAGATGCAGAAGCTGATAAGACATCAGGTGTTGATACAGAGCTGGCAATAGCTAATATAGCAGATATAACGCAAGGTATTAAGAATAAAGAAGTTCAGGAAGTAGGACAGAATTTACAGAATGATTATGATAAAATCAGGAATTATATTGGTGAAAAGACTGCTAACTATGATATTGGGTATGTTGGATATATGGCTGGACAAGCGAGGGAGAACTGGCAGATACTTATGAATAATAGAGAGATAAGTGATGCTACTAAAGAGGATATAGTAAAGAACTATGAATTAATGAATCAGAATATTATAAGTGATATGTTATTGAAGAGTAAACAAGCTAATTTGACAGAAGCTCAGGTTGGTAAAGTTGCAAATGATATATTACAAGGTTGGAAAGATTTAGAGATTAAAGAAGTTCAAGGTGATAGGAGATTAAGTAATGATGAACGCGCTAATGATATAAAGGCTAGATATCCGACAGTTAATCAGTTGGGCGGTGGTATATTGAATGAGTTGTTAATTACATTAGACAAGTTAAACCCATTTAGTAAAGGTGGTGGATGGTCGTCTAATTAGATGTTTGACAAGGTGCAGAATATTAGCGGGCGTAATAAGGAATTTAGAGGTTTAATGTGTTTTTCAAAGGTTTAGACTTTAGGTTAACTTATTTCGCTTCGCTGTTTAATTAATGTTATGTGTTTATACCCTAAATTGATAAAGAATAAAAAGTATTTACCTAATAAAAAGAATGGAGGAAATGTACCGATACCTAAAGATGATAGGGTGTTATATGTGCCAGTAGGATGTGGCAGATGTTTTGAATGTAGAAGGCAGAAAAGAAGAGAATGGCAAGTTAGATTGACAGAAGATATTAAGCTAAATAAGAATGCTATTTTTGTGACTTTAAGTTTTAGTGAACAGTCACTAGATAGTTTAGAGAAAGTTATTAGATGGGATAATAGCTATTATATTAGATGTAATGAGATAGCTCGTTTAGCGGTTAGAAGGTTTTTGGAAAGATGGAGGAAAAAGTATAAGAAATCTGTAAGACATTGGTTGATTACAGAGCTAGGACAGAATAATACAGAGAGGTTACATATACATGGATTGTTATGGACAGATGAGAGTAAAAATGTTATAGAGGATTTTTGGAAATATGGGAATATTTGGATAGGTGATTATGTTAATGAAAGAACGATTAATTATATTGTTAAGTATTTAAGTAAAAGTGATGGTGTACATAAGAATTATGTGCCTAAGATGTTTGTTAGTAAAGGAATAGGTTCTAGTTATATTGAGAGTGTGAATGCTAAGAGAAATGTATTTAATGATAAAGAAACGGTTGAAACGTATGTAAATAGGAAAGGTTTTAAATTTGGTTTACCAGTATATTATAGGAATAAATTATATGATGAATATGAAAGAGAACGATTATGGTTACAAAAATTGGATGAAGAAGTACGGTTCGTTGACGGTGTTAAGATTGATATTTCCGATGGAGACGAAGAATATGTTGAAGTTAGGAAAGAAGCTAGGGCTAAGAATTTAAGACTTGGATATGGTACTGATGAAAGCGGAAGAGATGAAAAAGAATACATGAAACGTATAAGATTTGTTAAGCATATTACTAATAAGGTAAAGATAGTTAATGATGATGATGTTTATTTTGAGATTAAGAATGATGTTAATAGATTTGAGAGTGCTATTGATAAGTTGAAGAATGAGGATATTTTAAAATGTTTTAATTATGAAGTATAGATATTTTAGTGAAAGTGAATTTATGAAAGCTGTACCAAGTTGTAAGCTTGATAAAATGGATATTGGATTTATGAATAAATTGGATACTGCAAGGCATTTAGCAGGTTGTAAGTTTGTAATTTTAAGCGCATATAGGAATATTGCATGGGAGAAAGCAATGGGTAGAAGTGGAACAAGTTCACATACTAAAGGTTTGGCAGTTGATATAAGATGTATGAATAGTCATGATAGATTATTAATAGTTAAAGCATTATTAGAAGTTGGTTTTAAAAGAATAGGAATATACGATAGTTTCATACATGTAGATGAAGATATGTCAAAGATTGAATGTTTATTTTTAGGATGATTAATGAAAAGAAGAGAAAGGAGGTGTATTTTATGGAATTTCCAATGGGTGAAGTTACTGCTGCAGTTATTGCGATTGTTAGTTATATTATGGGATTATTTACGAAGAATAAAAAAGTAGATAAATGATTTGGACTAGTAGAAGTGTGTTTGTTGACGTTGACACTGGAGAGATACTAAATGTAAGTAATGAACGTCAGTTAAAGTATTTAAATTATAGAGTAATAAACAAGTTTAAAAAATTTAAAGGTAATGAAAGTAAAAGAGTTATTGAATACACAAACGAGTGTAGATATACAGGACAACGAGAGCTTAGATTTGAATAATGATGAGAATATGAGCAAGTATGAGATTTTAGATAATGCACCATTTGTATTGGTTGAGGGTGCGGATGGATGGTTTATTGTAATGGGTGAACATATTGTTAGTGAGAAAAGATTTGATACTAAAGAAAGTGCTAAGAGATATGTAGATTCTAAAGCATGGGAGCTTATAATTTTAGGTGCAAGTGCTTATATGAAGATATTGGAGAAGTTAGAAAATGATAATAATAACTATTTAAAGATTGTAAATGATGAGCAAGAAGGTTAATTTGGGCGGTGACCGCTTAGGTAGCGGAGCTAAGATGGATGTACACTTACATGGTTATAGTAGGAGTACGCATGACTTAAGTAATATTTGGAGAAGTACAATGGCAGCTGGTACGTTAGTGCCGTTTTTAAAGCAAGTGGCATTGCCGGGTGATACTTTCGATATTAAATTGAATGCTGATGTAAAAACTTTGCCGACAGTTGGTCCTTTGTTTGGTAGTTTTAAGATGCAGATGGATATTTTTCAAGTGCCTATAAGATTGTATAATGCTGGATTACACATGAATAGACTTAATATAGGTTTAGACATGAGCAAAGTAAAGTTTCCTGTAATGTGGTTAAATACTAATAGTTTAAATGATAATATTAATATTCCTGTTGAATTTAGGCAATTAAATCAGAGTTGTTTGTTATCTTATTTGGGTATTAGAGGTAATGGTGTTTCTACTCATGTTAATGATAATGTTACTAGGTCATGGAATGCAGTTCCATTGTTGGCTTATTGGGATATATACAAAAATTATTATGCTAATAAACAAGAGGGTATAGGTGCATATTTGACAAGTGGTGTAATAGATGCAGAGGAAATTGTATTTAAAGTTAATAATGTAGTTAAAGAATCTGGTATAAATTCACAGTTTGGGCCTAATGATGTATTAGTTATTGAAAGTAGCTTTAACAATGCTGATGATTTTGGGGCAAGTGTAAGGATAGGTACAACTACTAGTTTTGAATATTCACCATATTGGTATAGAGCTTTTAAGACTATTAATAGTGAATCAATAGGTAATGGTAGATATAGAATTACTTTGACTGATTGTAGATATATAGATTACTTTATTGCTACTATAACTGTTAAAAGTGTAGAATTAAATAAAAGAGTTGGTGTAAGAACATTTCCGCTGACGAATATTGATGATATACGTGATATGATAATGAAGCAGAGTTTTAATAGTGCTTTTGCTTTGAATTATACTAACACTAATTATAATGATGATTTTCCATATAGTGATATATTATATTATAATAATACTACTAAGACTGGATACAATACAAGTAGTATGAATGGTTTAGGACTAAAAACATATCAAAGTGATATATTTAATAATTGGTTGAATACTGAGAGTATAGACGGAGATAATGGTATTAGTGCAGTAACTGCTATTGATACAAGCAGTGGTAAGTTTACAATTGATACACTGAATTTAAGTAAGAAAGTGTATGATATGCTAAATAGAGTTGCTGTTAGTGGTGGTAGTTATGAGGACTGGTTAAGTGCTACATATGACCATCAACCACAACGAAGAACTGAGAGCCCTGTGTATTTAGGTGGTTTAAGTAAAGAAGTTATTTTTCAGGAAGTGGTAAGTCAGAGTAATGTTGATTTTAATGGTAATCATCCATTAGGAAGTTTAGCAGGTAGAGGTAATTTATCACAGAAGCATAAAGGAGGTTATATTGTAGCCAAAGTTGATGAACCTAGTTATATTATAGGTATTGTTAGTTTGACTCCTAGAATTGACTATTCTCAGGGTAATGACTGGGACATGAAGTTAAATAACTTGAATGAATTGCATAAGCCGGCTTTAGATGAGATAGGATTTCAGGATTTGTTGACAGACCAGATGGCTTTTTGGGAAAGACAAGGAACTAATTCTAACCCGATATATTTTAGTGCTGGTAAACAGCCAGCATGGTTGAATTATATGACAAATTATAATAAGACTTATGGGAATTTTGCTAATAGTGATGACCAAATGTTTATGACGTTAAATAGACGTTATGAAATGGATGAGAACTACAGGATAAAAGACTTGACTACATATATTGACCCTCAGAAGTTTAATTATATTTTTGCAGATACACAAAGAGATGCACAGAATTTTTGAATACAGATTGCTA
>CAZFXK010000135.1:0-5602 GCA_964522975.1 uncultured Bacteroides sp.
AATAAAACGCGTCATAGCCCCTCTACACATCTTAGTATAAACCACTATTGTTTTTTTACGTCCTTCTTTTAGGACTTGAAAGGAAGGAGTTATTACCTTAACTTCACGTTCAATACGTTTCCAATCAAACATCTTTTTCATCTCAAAACTAGCCAAATTACAAAGCACTCCACCTGCTGCATGAATATCCTCAATGAATTGATCAGTCAAACGCTCTTTCCAGAAAGAATAAAGGGATTTCCCCTCTAATTCGGGAATTTTTATGCGCCCCTCTAAACGATAAGCATGAATCAAATCTAAAGGACGAAGAATGCCATAACAAAAAGAGGTTAAACGTAGATGATCTTGTGTATATTCCCAATCTTCAGGACTAAACGAGTTAGTAGCCAATTGCTGGAAGACGATGCCGGAATAGCTTAAGAGAGCTGGCAACTTAAGACTATCTGGAGAATGAAAAGATTGATATCTCCTATAATTTTCTATAGCAATCTCTTGATTAATATTTAATTCTTTTTCTAACTGATTAACTGAATACTGAGTCATTGCCATAGCAATTCTATTGGCTTCTTTCTGATAACGTGGCTTAGTTACGATACGGGGAATATCAGAAGGAAGCTGTGTATTCATTAATTTAGCACAAGACAATAATACTAACATAATCTTTCTAGATGTTTTTGTATCTAATATACAAAGATAAAAAGTTTCAACCCTAAGCTAAGACGAACCATTTCATTTGCAATAATAAATTACTATTCTATCTCTCTAAATCATAAAATTTACATTTTTATTCTCAACTAATTAATAACTGAATACTGAATATCGTCATAACGAAAGAAAATTCAACTATATGATATGATAAAAGACAAATACCATAAAAAAAATCAACCTTTTTTTGGAAGAAAATTAAAATGATCATTCAATATGAAGTCTAAATTCTAAACAAAAAAATGGCAACAAAGTTTATCATCCTTTGTTGCCATAAGTAAGCTCAAAACTATTTCTACTTATATTCTTGCCAACTCTTTATCTGAATATCTTTTATATCCAATTCGCAAAAAGCCTGTATAAAAGCACTTGCCAATCTTGCATTCGTTATTAAAGGGATATTGTGATCAATGGCAGCCCGACGAATTCGATATCCATTGGTAATCTCACGTTTCGATAAGTTCTTAGGGATGTTCACAATTAAATCGAACTTATGTTTTGCTATCAGATTCATTACATTATCTTCCGCATCTGGATTTTCATCTGGCCAATAAACGGGCTCTGTAAGCACACCATTAGCATTTAAAAAAGCTGACGTTCCTGCACTACCATATAACTTATAGCCTTTATCCTGAAGCAATCGGCTAGGTTCTAACAAATCAACTTTAGATTTCATTGCGCCCGACGAAAACATCACAGACTTTTTGGGAATATCAAACCCTGTAGCTATCATTGCATTCAATAAGGCTTCGGAGAAATCATCACCTAAACACCCCACCTCTCCAGTAGAAGCCATATCTACTCCTAACACAGGGTCTGCTTTATGTAAACGAGAAAACGAAAATTGAGGGGCTTTTACTCCAATCCAGTCAATATCAAAAGCAGAATGGTCAGGTTTAGCATAAGATGCGCCTAACATAATACGGGTTGCAGTTTCAATGAAATTTCTTTTAAGTACCTTAGAAACAAAAGGGAAACTACGTGAGGCACGCAAATTACACTCAATCACTTTCACCTCATTATTACGAGCTAAAAATTGAATATTAAAAGGTCCGGATATATTCAATTCTTTTGCTATTTTCTTACAAACTTTTTTTATGCGACGTGCAGTTTCAAAATATATTTTCTGTGCAGGGAATACTAAAGTAGCATCTCCAGAATGAACTCCGGCAAACTCTACATGTTCAGAAATTGCATATTCCACTATTTCACCATTCTGAGCAACCGCATCAAACTCTATTTCTTTCGTGTTCAATAAAAACTGAGAAATCACCACAGGATATTCTTTAGAAACATTTGCAGCCATCTTTAAGAAGTTCACCAGTTCATCTTCATCATGACAAACATTCATTGCAGCTCCGGAAAGGACATAAGACGGTCTAACCAATACAGGATAACCCACTTGATCTACAAACGTCTTCACATCATCTAAAGAGGTTGATTCCTGCCATGCTGGCTGGTCGATACCTAATTGATCTAACATAGCAGAGAATTTATTTCTATTTTCTGCACGATCAATAGAAATAGGCGAAGTACCCAAAATAGGTACAGATTGACGATGTAATTTCATCGCCAAATTATTAGGGATTTGCCCACCAACAGAAAGAATTACTCCTCCAGGGTGTTCCAAATCAATAATATCTAATACTCGTTCAAAAGAAAGTTCATCAAAATAAAGTCTATCACAAACATCATAATCGGTTGACACTGTTTCCGGATTATAATTTATCATTATTGACTTATAGCCTAATTTTCTTGCAGTCTGAATCGCATTTACTGAACACCAGTCGAATTCTACTGAACTGCCAATACGATAAGCTCCTGAGCCCAAAACAACTACTGAACGTTCATTTTTGTAATAATTGACATCATAGCCTGTATCTCCATAAGTCATATACAGGTAATTCGTAAGATCCGGATGCTCTGATGCAATGGTATTAATACGTTTGACAGCAGGTAGTACTCCTAATTCCTTACGCCTGGCACGCACCTTAAGGTTCTCCTTTTCCATATTACCCTTGGGATTAAGAACAAAACGAGCAATCTGGAAGTCAGAGAATCCTAATCTTTTTGCTTCACGTAGAACATCTACAGGAATATCTTCCAACGCCTTGAATTCCTCTAATTTTTTACTGAAATCAACTATATTCTTTAATTTCCCCAAGAACCAGGAGTCAATATGCGTCAATTCATTTAAACGTTCAACCGAATACCCTTTATCTAAAGCTTCAGAGATAGCAAAAATCCGCAAATCAGTAGGATTTGCCAATTCTTTATCTAAATCATCAAAATAGACTCCATTATTGCCAACAAACCCATGCATACCTTGCCCAATCATACGAAGACCTTTCTGAATTACCTCTTCAAAAGAATGACCTATTGACATAATTTCACCTACCGACTTCATACTTGATCCGATTTCTCGTGATACTCCAGCAAATTTCACTAAATCCCAACGAGGAATCTTACATATCAAATAATCTAACTTTGGAGCTACAAAAGCAGAGTTTGGAGTATCCATCTCCCCAATCTGATCTAGAGTATATCCTAATCCTATTTTAGCGGCAACAAAAGCAAGAGGATAGCCCGTTGCTTTAGAAGCTAACGCAGAAGACCGACTTAAACGAGCATTTACCTCAATAACTCGATAATCATTTGTTTCGGCATTAAAAGCATATTGGATATTGCATTCTCCAATAATATTTAGATGACGGATGCATTTTACGGAAATATCATTTAATAAATCAAGCTGTTCGTTACTTAATGTACAAGTTGGAGCTAAAACTATAGATTCTCCGGTATGAATACCCAAAGGATCGAAATTCTCCATACCTGTTACTGTAAAACAGTGATCATTTGCATCACGAATCACCTCAAATTCAATTTCTTTCCAACCTTTAAGTGATTCTTCAACTAAGATTTGTTTCGAAAAAGCAAACGAACTTTCAGCTAACTCAACAAACTCTTCTTCATTATTACATATACCACTACCTAACCCCCCTAATGCATAAGCAGAACGTATCATAACAGGGAAGCCTATTTCCTTAGCGGCTTCTAAAGCATCCTCAATGCTCTCGACTGCTCTACTGACAGGCGTTTTTACAGCAATTTGATTTAGCTTTTTAACAAACAAATCCCTGTCTTCAGTTTCCATAATTGTAGTAACTGAAGTACCAAGTACCTTTACATCATATTTATCTAATGTACCATCTTTATATAATTCTGCACCACAATTTAGTGCTGTTTGGCCGCCGAATGCAAGAAAAATCCCATCTGGTCGCTCTTTTTTTATAATTTCAGCTACAAAGTAAGTAGTTACCGGAAGGAAATAAACCGTATCTGCCACTCCTTCGGAGGTTTGAATGGTTGCAATATTAGGATTAACTAATACCGAATGAATACCCTCCTCTTTCAATGCCTTTAATGCTTGTGAACCAGAATAATCAAACTCTCCGGCTTGCCCAATCTTCAATGCGCCTGACCCCAGGACTAGAACTTTTTTAATTTCCTTGTTTACCATACTCTTTTATAATAATAAGATCTGTTTGTTGAAATAACAAAAAAAAAGCGTTATCCCAAGGGATTAACGCATAATATTTAAATCTAGATGAATAGTTTTCTGAAAGGGAAATTCTCCCTGCTTTAAATAAAAAAAATCAGAACAACACATACATCCAATTCCTATTTTCTGATGAATCATTGTCTACATCTAAGTTTTTGCAAAGTAACGACTTATTTCATAGATTACAAATAAATATTCAATCTTTTTATGTACTTTTGTACAGAAATTTAATTAAGACTTTTAATAATGGAGACAGTTGTTAGTGGCATTAGACCCACAGGAAATTTACATTTAGGAAACTATTTTGGAGCAGTAAAAAACTTTCTGCAAATGCAGTATGATTACAATTGCTTTTTCTTCATCGCTGATTGGCATTCTTTGACTACAAATCCTAAGCCCGAAGATATTATACAAAATACACGTACTATTTTAGCTGAATATTTAGCCTGTGGATTAGATCCTGATGTCTCTACTTTGTATGTACAAAGTGATGTAAAAGAGGTTCTAGAACTATATCTTTACTTAAACATGAATGCATATTTAGGGGAATTAGAGCGAACCACTACATTTAAGGAAAAAGCTCGCCAACAGCCAAACAATGTAAACGCAGGATTATTAACCTATCCTACTTTAATGGCAGCTGACATCTTAATTCATAAAGCAATAAAAGTACCTGTGGGCAAAGATCAAGAGCAAAATATGGAAATGGCCAGAAAGTTTGCTCGTCGTTTTAATCATTTATATGGAGTGGATTATTTTCCTGAACCGGAATCATTTCACTTTGGCAAAGAAGCTGTAAAAATCCCAGGACTAGATGGCTCAGGAAAAATGGGCAAATCTGATGGTAATTGTATTTATTTAATGGATGATGAAAAAACCATTCACAACAAAGTGATGAAAGCAGTTACAGACTCAGGACCAACAACTCCAAATAGTGCAAAGCCTGAAGTCATAGAAAATTTATTTACTTTTTTAGATATCGTTTCAGATAAGGACACCTATGATTTCTTTGATGAAAAATGGAATAATTGCTCTATTCGTTATGGTGATTTAAAGAAACAACTAGCTAAAGACATCAATGATTTCAATGCTCCTATTCGTGAAAAAATAAAAGAATATTCTGCTAATACGGAGTTATTAGATAAAATTGCTCTTCAAGGAGCAGAAAAAGCACATGAAAGTGTTTCAAAAACATTAAAAGAAGTTCGCCAAATCATTGGTTTTCGAAGTTAAACACTTCATTGAAGATCAACTAATAATACATATTAGATTTATTGAACCACTCTATATTATAATCCAGTAGAAGGAAAACACTTTCTACTGGATTCTTTTTTG
>CAZFXK010000136.1:0-5502 GCA_964522975.1 uncultured Bacteroides sp.
TACTGATTATACACAACGTTTTGAAGGGATACCCAAGAAACGTGCAGGGTACTGGTCAATTAATTTACAACAACCTTGGTGGCAAGGGGTTAAAAATGACCTAAAAAAATTAAGAGAAGATGGATATGGAGCAAATATGGTCTATGGCTTAGATCCAAGAGACTTAGGTTCTAATTCAACCCAATTAAAAACGTTAAAAGATTTAACAACCATTCTTTTTGATGATGAACTTGTATATACTGATAATGTATATGAGAGTGATTGGAGTCATCTATCAGGTGAAGGACACAAAGAGTGGACAGAAGAATAAAAAGCACTTTTTCATAACTAAATTATTAATAAATAATTTAGCATTTGATAAATAGTTAGTAAATCCTCTAAGAACAAGCTTGTTCTTAGAGGATTTTTCATAAAAGAATAGTAGAACGTATTTTTTATCATCATTATCTGATGATAAAATCAGGGATAAAAATCAAAATTTATTTTATTTATAAAACCTAAATAACTATTAATCCGATCTAAAAATTATGGACATTTACTTTTAATCTCTATTTTTACATAAACCATAAAACACAAGTACTCAAAATGAAAAAATGGACTAACACCATCCCAATCTTATTGCTTATTAATCTTCCTATTCTTTCAGCACTAGGACAGACAACTCTTTCTCCAGTAGATTATGTAAGCACATTAGTGGGAACACAATCGAAACATTCTTTATCTACGGGTAATACCTATCCAGCGATTGCTCGCCCTTGGGGTATGAACTTTTGGACTCCACAAACAGGAAAAATGGGAGATGGCTGGACTTACACCTACGATGCTGATAAAATTAGAGGATTTAAGCAAACCCATCAACCTAGTCCATGGATAAACGATTATGGACAATTTTCCATTATGCCCATCACCAACAAACTAACTTTTGATGAAGAAGATCGCGCTAGCTGGTTTTCGCACAAATCAGAAATAGCTAAACCCTATTATTATAAAGTATATCTTGCAGACCACGATATAGTTACTGAAATCACTCCTACATCCAGAGCTGCTTTTTTAGATTTACCTTTCCTGAAAGTGAGAACTCCTATATAGTTATTGATGCTTTTGATAAAGGTTCATTTGTTAGAATCATTCCTGAAGAACAAAAAATCGTTGGTTATTCTACAAAAAACAGTGGAGGTGTACCTGAGAACTTCAAAAATTATTTTGTAATTGAATTTGATAAACCTTTTACCTACACTGCAACTGTTGAAAGCAATAAAATTGATGAAACCAATCTGGTTATAGAAACAGACCACGCAGGAGGAGTCATCGGCTTTGCTACTAAACGAGGAGAGCAGATTCAGGCTAAAGTAGCCTCATCATTTATAAGTGAAGAACAAGCAAACCTAAACTTAAAGGAGTTAGGCGATTTTTCTTTTGATCAAATAAAAAAACAAGGAAGAGATCAGTGGAATGATGTATTGGGTAAAATAAAAGTAGAAGATAATAACATTGATAATCTTCGCACTTTTTATTCTTGTTTTTATCGTTCTGTACTATTCCCTCGCAGTTTTTATGAGATTAATGCACAGGGTAGTGTAGTACATTATAGCCCTTTTAATGGAGAAGTTCTTTCCGGATATATGTTTACTGACACCGGATTTTGGGATACGTTTCGCTGTCTGTTCCCTTTTCTTAATTTAGTGTTTCCTTCTGTTAACGAAAAAATACAAGAAGGACTAGTTAACGCATATAAAGAAAGTGGTTTTTTGCCGGAATGGGCAAGTCCCGGACATAGAGATTGTATGGTTGGAAACAATTCTGCATCAGTTGTAGCTGATGCTTATATCAAAGGATTAAAGGGCTATGATATTGAATCACTGTGGCAAGCGGTAGAGCATGGAGCACATCATGTTCATCCCTCTGTAAGTTCTACCGGACGAAAAGGACACGAATTTTATAACACTTTGGGATATGTGCCATACGACGTTGAAATCAATGAAAATGCTGCACGCACTTTAGAATATGCTTATAACGATTGGAATATTTATAAATTAGGACAAGCATTAGGCAAGAAAGAAAAAGAAATAGAAAAATATGCTTTACGTGCCATGAACTACCGTAATCTATTTGATCCAGAACATCTGTTGATCCGAGGAAAAAACAAGGATGGAAGCTTTCAAGCCCCATTTAACCCCTTAAAATGGGGTGATGCCTTTACTGAAGGAAACAGCTGGCATTATACATGGTCGGTTTTTCACGATCCACAAGGTTTAATTGATTTGATGGGAGGAAAACAAAAATTCAATCAAATGATGGACTCCGTATTTAATGTTCCCCCTCTATTTGATGAAAGTTATTATGGCTTTGTCATTCATGAAATTCGAGAAATGCAGATAATGAATATGGGAAATTATGCTCACGGTAATCAACCGGTACAGCATATGATTTATCTATATAATTACTCTGGTGAACCATGGAAAACTCAATATTGGGTACGCGAGGTAATGGATAAATTATATACTCCAAATCCTGATGGCTATTGTGGAGATGAAGATAATGGTCAAACTTCGGCATGGTATGTGTTCTCTGCTTTAGGTATATATACTGTTGCACCGGGAACCGATGAATACATAGTAGGATCTCCATTATTTAAAAAAGTTACACTTGAATTAGAAAATGGAAATAAGGTTCTCATAACAGCCGAAAATAATCATGAAACAAATAGATATGTAGAATCAATGACTGTTAATGGAGCCAATCATACAAAAAATCATCTAACACATAAACAACTTATGGAAGGTGCCAAAATAGATTTCAAGATGTCGGATAAACCTAATAAATCGAGAGGGATACAAGAGTCTGACCTTCCCTATTCATTTTCAAATGAATTAAAAAAAGAGAATCCCAAATTACTAAAAAAGATCAACAAGAAATAACCTCTAAGGAAAGGAAATAGGATGCATCTTAAACAGATGAATGATTTACATCATAAACATTATCCAAAAAATTAAAAATAAGGAGAATTTATTAAATGCCATACAATAAAACTAATTTTATGAAAACATTAAGTAGTTACAATTTTTTAATATGTATTAGTATTGTTAGTCTATTTTTTTCTTGCACTACCAATACCACATCCACAACAGAAAATCAGGATTTAACACAATATGTTGATCCTTATATTGGAACAGGGGAACATGGTCATGTTTTTTTGGGAGCTAACATACCTTTTGGATTAGTTCAATTAGGACCAACCAACATTTCAGAGGGTTGGGACTGGGTCTCGGGATATCATATTTCCGACTCTACCATTTGGGCTTTTACTCATTTACATTTAAGCGGAACAGGAATAGGTGATTTATTGGATATTGGATTTATGCCTGTCATTGGAGATGTAAAATTAGGGAAGGGCATTGCAGGAGATCAGGCATCAGGTATGTATTCTCTTTTCTCTCGTGATAAAGAGATCGTCCGTCCGGGTTTCTATGCAGTCCATTTAGACAGATATGATATTGATGTTGAATTAACTTCCACCAATCGTGTGGGATTTCACAAATATACATTTCCCAAATCAGAACAAGCCAAAGTCATCATTGACTTAAAGACGAAACTAAACTGGGATGAACCAACAGAAACCTATCTGATTTGTGAGAATGATTCTACAGTATCGGGTTATCGTTTTTCTAAAGGATGGGCCGATAACCAAAAGATCTTTTTCACGGCCATCTTTTCCAAACCTATGAAAGATTTCCTCCTTTCTGAAGGAGATGATGACATTCAATCCATAAAGGAGTTAAAAGCCAAGGGAGTATTTGGACAAGCTCATTTTAATATGGAAGAGGAGGAGGACTTATTTGTAAAGGTAGCGCTGTCTCCAACAAGTATTGAAAATGCAAAACTAAATATGAAAGCAGAACTTCCTGATTGGAATTTCGAAGAAACAATAGCTGCTGCCGACAAAACTTGGAATGAAGAACTGAATAAAATTCAAATTAAGACAGAAGATTCTTCCATTAAACGAACATTCTATACCGGACTTTACCATACGATGATAGCACCTTCCACATTTTGTGATGTTAATGGAGATTATTATGGTGCCGATAATGAAATGCACAAAGGGGCTGATTTTGTAAACCATACAACTTTCTCACTTTGGGATACTTATCGGGCTGCTCACCCATTGATGACCATCATTCATCCTGAGAAGATGAGTGATATGGTAAAAACCATGTTGAATATTTACAATCAACAAAATAAGCTCCCTGTATGGCATCTAATGGGATGTGAAACCAATACTATGGTTGGAAATCCGGGTATATGCGTAATGGCTGATGCTATTATGAAAGGTTATGTAGAAGACAAAGAAACTGCATACGAATCTCTTAAGAAGTCTGCTATGCTTGATGAACGGGGTATGGATTTTCGTAAAAAATACGGCTACATCCCTTATGACAAAATGAGAGAATCGGTTGCCTATGATATGGAGTATGCCTTAGCTGACTGGTCTATAGCACAAGTAGCCCAAATGCTAAATAAGCAAGAAGACTACACTTATTTTAACAATCGCAGTCAATCTTATAAAAACTTCTTTGATCCTAAAACCGGTTTTATGCGTGGGAAAGGGGTTAAAGGAGAATTCCACGAGCCATTCAATCCTTTTGCATCTAGTCATCGTGATGATGATTATTGTGAAGGAAATGCCTGGCAATATACTTTTCTTGTTCCACATGACTTATCTGGGCTTATTGAGTGTTTTGGTTCAAAAGAGTCTTTTATTGAAAAGCTAGATTCCCTTTTTATTGTAGATTCAAATTTGGTAGGCGATGATGTATCACCAGACATCAGTGGATTAATTGGTCTATATGCTCACGGAAACGAACCAAGCCATCACGTAATCTACTTTTATTCAATGATTGGACAACCTCATAAAACAGCGGCTTTAGTACGTAGAATATTAACAGAGTTATATAACGATACACCAACCGGAATCTCAGGAAACGAAGATGTAGGACAAATGTCTGCTTGGTATATTTTATCCGCATTAGGTATGTATCAGGTAGAACCAGCGGGAGGGAAGTATGTTTTCGGCAGCCCTATTATTGATGAAGCTGTCATTAAGGTTAATGAAAATCAAACTTTTACAATTAAAGCTATCAACAATAGTAAAGAGAATATTTATATTCAAAACATCAAGTTAAATGGACAAGAATACAATAAGTATTACATTCTTTTTGAAGACATCATGAAAGGTGGAACACTTGAGTTTACAATGGGAGATCAGCCATCCGATACTTGGGGATAGAGGAATAAATGTGATTTTATGATAAAACAAAAAGAGTGCTTTACTATATAGATTCTAGATTCTTTATTCTACTTCTGATAAAGAATAAACAACTCCCACAAAAGAAGAATCCCTGAAACTTAAAGGTTTCAGGGATTCTTCTCAATTTTACTTTTCTTATCATTGGTGCCACCAGGAATCGAACGAATGATTTAAGTGGCTATAAATCTGAATATTGA
>CAZFXK010000137.1:0-5452 GCA_964522975.1 uncultured Bacteroides sp.
GAATCATCTTACCATCAATGGCCACCATTTCTCCACCGGAATCCTTATATGGATTACCATTTTTGTCTGGGAAGTTGAAGTCTATGAACCATTTGTAGAAAAGGAGTTGAGAGTATTCCTCAAGAGAGGATAAAAGCTGATTATTGAATGATATTTTATCATCAAAAACAGAAAGATTTTCCCCTATTTCTCTTTGAATTTTCAACTCTGGTATTCTCACTTTTAATGCTTTTAGAGATGTTGTTGATAATTCCCTAAAGGTCGTTCCTCCAGAACGCATATTTAGCAGCTTAGTGTTTTTAACAAAAAAGTAATACATGTAGTCCGCATCAACTAAATCATTATTAGGAACAAATGATTTTATTCCTTGATTTGTTGTCGCCTCAACCCTATTTCTCACAACATATCCAACAGGTGCTCTAGTGCTAATCATAATGCTATTTGCAGGAATTATCTTAGCATTTGAATTATTGACCCCTTCTTCAGTAACGCTTCTTTCTCCACATTTGACCCATTTATCTCTATACTTTGATAAATCATAAGGTGTTACCCATGGAATATTGCCACCCCAATATTCTTTAGTCCCGGAAGATGGCGTTCCACCATTAATAACTTCACCCAGTTCTTCAATCCTTTTTTCTCTTAGCATTCTACATCACCTCGATAATACTTTTAAGCATTATGTTCAATTTATCCGATTCGTCAAGGATTGCTTTAATCTCAATTTCTAATTCATCCAACCTTTCATCTACATCAAAGTCAATCTCTTCTTTTTTAAGTTCAACATACTGACCAGCTTGAACCGAATATCCATTATCTTTAATATTATCATTCGTTACTTCTACTGAAAACTCAGGTTCTTCAGTTTTGTTTTTGAAGAAAGACATAATTTTTTGTTTCTCTTCATCGCTCAATACAGTTCTTTGACCATCATCAAGTGATACTTTTTTTCCAAGATTTGACGCATCCATAAGCATAACCATCTCATCAGTTCTAGTTTTATCTATAAATATTATAGATACAGAAGTTCCTGTTGTAGCAAAAATATTACTTGGCATATGAATAACTCCACGAAGCCAATTATTATCTATTAACTTTTTTCTGATACCTTTTGGTATTCTTGCTGATGCAGTTGTAAATCCAGTTGGAACAACAACTGCAGCTTTCCCATTGTCATTTAACGAGGCAATAATGTGTTGTAAAAATGTTTCATATATAGCCATTCCATTCTTCTTTTTCTTCGGGATGTTTGGAAGGCCAGCAAAAAACCTATCATATTTGTCTACCTTTAACGATTCAATGTTTGAGGAAAAATCCATTTTAAATGGTGGGTTGGACACTATAAAATCAAATTTTTTCAGTTCATCTGGATTTTCAGGTTCTTTATGTCCGGGGCTTGTTAAGGTATTACCCTCGATAACATTATGCAATGAGTGAACCAGCTTGTTTAATATAAGGTTAATCCTTAAAAACTGGGTTGATTTCTGCGAAATGTCTTGACTATAAATAGTACAATTATTAGTCCCTATTTTGTTTGCTAGTGAAAGTAGCAATGTTCCAGAACCTGCCGCGGGATCGTATACTTCAACATTCCTTACCGGAGTATCATCATACAGTATATCGGCCATAATATTTCCTGCAAATAGAGGCGTGAAATACTCTGCATATTTTCCGGAATCCTTATTATAGTCTTTAATTAAATATTCAAATACAGTTGAAAAATAATCAAATCCACCATCGTATATATCAGTAAACCTATGCTCGGCCAGTATATTAATTGCTCTTTTAGCAAGGTCCAACTCCTTACCTTCATCTCTTATATACCCTGATAAAGGCTCGAATAATGATTTCTTTTGGCCAGAAGTAGTTTCAATGGTATAAATATCTTTATTCATTTCATTCACTTCTACAAATGCCTTATCAAAGATTTCGTTAAAGTTTGGATCTCCTTGCTTTTGAAATAAATTGTCTATTAAGTGTTCTTCTTTCATTCGAGGAGTATTCATATCAGCATAAGCAACAAATTCATCAAATGTCTCATCTTTATATTCTCTGTTATCAAACTCATAGAGTAACTTATCGTTTAAAAATTTGTAAGTAAACAACTCTGAAATAATCTTATATTCATCACCTGTGTTGGATAACCCTAAAGACGTACTCATAGCCTTTAGTTCATCAATCATTCTTTTCATAGTATCCATATATTCTTCAAAACTCATTTTATCAATCCCCTTTTTGTAGTATTCTATTTGAATTTGTCATCGATAAATAGTTGCACTATATCTCTTACTTGATTTATACTTAATTCTATGCCTTGTGCCCTGAACGCGCTTCTTACTGGCCTATTCATCTGTCTCTTTACAATATCCTCAGATGCATGTATACCATTAAGCAAATCGTCAACTTCAAAAATAATGTTCCTCATTATCGTAAAAACAGTGATGTCATCAAGATTAAGACTATAATTATCGATCATTCTTTTATGGATTCTCATACAAGAATCATCGCCGTTATATGTTGATGTAATACTATCATTAGTGTCATTAAGAACTTGGCACTCACGCAGTATATCATCAAATTCCTTTAGGATTTTCTTGACTTGTACGGTTTTATCACCATCTTTTTTCAACGAAAGCACGGCGTCTTTAAATCTTTTTTCTAAGCCTACATACACTTCGTCTTCCTTATCCATATTTGCTGACAATGCATTTTTGATCTTATTAACCTTATTCACAACATCATCTTCTGTTGTAAAGTCTAAATCAACATCCCCAACCTTAATGAACTCCACTATTAGGTCAGTAAAGTCTATTTCATCTATATCTACATCATCATCGTCTAGTTTTCTTTCAGCATACTTTAGGCTTACTCTATTTGCTACTTCACGTAGTGCTATTTCAACTTTAGCTATAGGCATATTTGATACATCTTGATGAGCCATGCGAAGCTCATTGTAACATTCCTTATAAGACTCTAAGCCTTTTTTAAGCTCCCTAAGGGTTGGTTCTTCTAAAGGCTGAATTTGTTTCTGGAATTTTTCCAAATTATTAACTATATTACCCATATACTTAAAAAGTATATTATTCAAGTCTTTAACTTGGTTTTTTACTGCATTCAAATCAACAAACATGTCATCTATATCATTTGCATCATCGTCATTAGTTATATCAGCTCGTAGTTCCTCTAAATACCTTTTATTAGTTGATTCATATTCTTCTGTAATATCAACAAAATCAACCACATAACCATATTTCATCTTTTTATAAGGCCTGTTTACTCTGGCTAGTGTCTGTAAGAGGGAGTGCTCTCTTATCTTTCTCAGTAAATATAATCGTTTTAATCTTGGAGCATCAAACCCAGTCAGGAGCATATTGTAAACCACTACACCACTGAGTTTACTTTCGACAATATTGGGTTTGTTCTTGTTTTTCTTTCCACGAAACTCTTCTTGGTTTTCTTTATTATCTTCTTCATCATAAAGAATTAAGGCAGTCTTTAAACCACTGTTATTATCAAACCATTCTTGTATAGAACGTGCTTGGTCAGATGACGACGTTACAATCATACATCCCAAACTCATGTCTTTATGAATTTCTCTCCTGAATATATCAAGATCCTCTATTACATACTGACACAACTCTTTTATGAATGCTGGTTCCTTTGTTACTGTTTTCCATTCATCATCAGATATTTCATTACCATCTTTAATATTTAAAATACCTCTAACTTTTGTTTTGAACTCAGTGGAGATGTTTTCTTTTTTAATTTTTAGCGTATACCCATCCGCTATTGATTTGTTGTAATAGTATTTGTGTATATAGCCATGAAACAAATCAGTGGATTTGAAATCTTTTTTTAATAGCGGAGTCCCAGTTAGACCTATGAATATTCCATCGGGATCTGCTCCTAGTAAATTGGCTAAAAACGTTCCTTTTGGCTTGTAGCCTCTGTGTACTTCATCTAAGAAGTAAACTCTTTGTATTCGCTTATTTAGCCCAGTGTCAACAGTAGAGTCTTCTGTAAATTTGTGTATATTAACAACGTTCATGGTTTCTTTATAGTTTCCTTCTTCATTAATCGAAGGCATTATTACAGGAGACTTTATGTTGTTTGTAAAGTCTTCTCTACTATTGATGTTCGCAATATTCATTCCTCTGGCCGAAAATTCACTAGATGCTTGAACTAATAAATCTAATCTATCTACAACAAAATAAAATTTAGTCACTATGTTTTTCTTATGAAAATAATCTCTTAAGACATTGGTCATGAAGTAAGAAAGGGCCGTTTTGCCACTGCCTTGGGTATGCCACACTATACCTCTTTTCATTCCTTCATCTAGTTTATCTATCAATGCTTCTGTGGCAAAATACTGAGGATATCTCATAACATGCTTATGAAGCCCATCTCTTGGGGAGTCAACATATACAATTCCGTATCTAATTAAGTTTACTAATCTTTCTTTAGAAAAAACAGAGGTTATGAATTTGTTACATGGAGTGTCCAACTTAAGATTTGTTTCAAATTCGCCCGTCCCTTTAATTCCCATAATCGAATTATCTTTAAGAACATAATCAATAAATTCTTCTGGTATATACTCATTAATAGCTATTTCGTTTTCTTCTCTAAAGTTGTTGTATGTGGTTTTGGTCCCATTTGGGGTTGTATAAAAGCTTCCTTGCATTTTAATTCGTTCACCATCATTATAAGGCAGGTTATTAGAAAAACCCAAAATCTGAAGCTGATTAAAATAAGGCATGAATTCCTCCATTTTTAATCTATAATTCATTCTCTTAAATTCTGATTGAATACCTTGATAGTTATTAGGCTTTTTTGCTTCTACAAAACCAAGTGGTATACCGTTCACCAGTATTGTAATATCTGGTCTAAATTCTTCCCCGTCTCGTTTATATGTTAATTCCGACACCACTCTAAAGTCGTTGTTTAATGGGTCAACAAGATCTATTAACTTAATTCCTTTAAATGATGTGAGTCTTTCAAAAAATGCTTGTCCCTTGTCTTTCGTGTTATCAGTCAGATGAGCAATTTCATTAATTAAAAGATTAAACTGTTCACTCGAATAATCTTTATTATTGATGTTGTTTATTGACTCTTTTAACACATCAACAAATATATTGTTTCTACTATCAATTATTGACTTTTTTTTGCTTTGATAGTTATAACCCAGCCTTTTAAAATGTAGTAGTGCTGGTACTTTCACTCTACTATCTTCATTATGAATCATATGTTCCACCCCTTACCCTTCATCCTTTTTGCTTTTATTTATTATCTATATATAGTATGTAAGATAGATCTAAATCTGTTTAAATAAATAACAACTTGCCGATTTTATACAACATACAAATTATTGTTATTAAATAGCTAAGTCGTGCTCACAAAGTTTTTACGGCACAAAACATTTGTTGAAATTGCACAACGAATGTCGTAATAATTC
>CAZFXK010000138.1:0-5440 GCA_964522975.1 uncultured Bacteroides sp.
ATCTGTGATTATTCTCTTTTTATTCTATTCTTTACCCTGTAAGTGGTATTTATATTTTAATGCATAGATGGAATCCGGAGTATACGTATATTCAGGAGAATAGATTACCCAGTCTGTCAAAAGTTCATGGGTAGGGTATGTTTTAATGTCTTTTTCATTTAGATCTTTAATCCAGTAGGGTTGATTTAATAACTGAACAGTAATCTTATCATTATCAATCTCAATAACCTCAAACCATAAATGCTCTTTGTCTTCTTCATCTTCAGCCTCATCCACCACCAATCCTAATTTTACAAGAAATTGCCAGTCATCCTCTTCTCGATTCTTCTTGCCAAATATCTTCCCTAATAGAGATTGTTTTTTCTTTTTTGTTCTTTCAAATTGCTCAAAAGCATCTTTAAAGAAATCAAAACGTTCTATAGCTAATAAACTCATACGTTCTGTTTCTTCACTTTTAACAAACAAGAGAGGGTTATTTGCCAGTGTACTTGCATAAATTTCAGGAGAAATATAATTACCATCTTCTACAGCATAAAGAATACCCGAAGGCTCTGTATGTGCATTATAATCTTTTTCGTTGTCTAATTTACGGTCATTTAGCCCTCCTAATATATTTTTAGGTAGCATCTTCAATGCTTTTTCCCATCTCACCCAACTTAAAAAGATGCCAAGTCCATCATAACCTACTACAAAGATTTCTTTTTCTTTTTTATGATCCATAATAAACATATTCGCTGTATTATTCAATAAATCGTACATCTGCTTGGGATTTGAGTGGATATTTAGTATTTCCAGCTCTATGGAACCACAGCGATTCAAGCCATGAGTATGCATCCAGTATTCTGTTTTTCCATCTTCTAATTCATTATATACTGCATGAGTTGTATATAAATAGCTAGGAGAAGGAGGTATGTGCGATTCGGCAGACATTTTCAACCAATAAGGTGATAGCAGTTTAAAAGAAGAATAATCATGTACAAGACTTGCTTCAGGTAGGATTGTATGTAGCACTTTCAACTGAAAATGGAATGAAGTCATTGGATCCTCATTAAAATACAGCAATGTTTCAAACATAAAAGACTGTTTCTCTGCTATCACTAATGATTCGTCATCGATTGTGTTTGCCATACTAAAGGTTGATAAATCAATCTGTCCGGTCGGCATAGCATAAATTGATATCACGTAATCCAGTCCTTTATAACCTAGTACAACATCATAATTAAACGAACGATAGGTTTTAAAACCAGCTTCCTCAGCCTGAATATAGTTTATTGACTTTATTGTAAATTCAGTATTGTGTTTTAAGTCATTAATCAACCGTTCCTGAGAGAAAGGATAATCATTATTACGAGGAATCACTGCCATAATGGAAGGGCGTTTTAAGCTTTTATCCTCATTGAAACTATCATAGATGTCTTTATTTTTCATATTTCCTATTTTGAATTCTTTTGGCTATTCCATTTTTATGAAATTGCTACTACTTAGAGTTTATAGGTTTTAGCAAAAAAGTAAGATAAATATAAATTATGAAAGACTCTTAGTTAAATTGTGGATTTTGTATTTATTTTTAACGAATATAGTGGTGCTTTAATAAGTTATTCCTTGGAATATTAGTATTCCAATTTTAATTGGAATCAATTTCTGTCCTTCTTTATATGGAATTAAGGCTTTATTAATTGATAATCTTGGGTGTAATACAAGTTAAAAATGGACGTTATTTAATAGGACTGGGACCGAAGCCTTGTCGGTCTGGGAGACACTGAGTCTTGGTCTGGGTTAAACCGGTTACGGGTCTGGGACCGGGAGATTTCTTAAAGCCTGGAACGTAACTTTCCGAGTTCAAATTGCATTGTAAAAAGTTGCTTTTATCTTTTTAGGACAACTAATTCCTTTTAATTAAACTTGGAATCATACTCACTATGTGAAATTAATTTTCATATATAATGTAAATCGCTATTTTTATGTAAGTTTGTATCGTAATTTATTATATACCTAAATGAAGTCGCAGAATTCCAATATAAAGAATAAAAAAACAGCAAAAAAAAGAAATGTCTATTTACGTTTATTTTTTTTCTTTATTTCTTTTTTGTTGTTAGCTCGTACCTATCTTTATTTTAGTGCCTTTTTATTTCTCGCTTTTTGCGTATTATTATTCATTCGTTATGATGCTTGGTTTGGCAATCTACCGGAAGAGCCTTATACCTTGCCTTCTCACATCGATCGGATTACTCTTACACCAGGAAAAGATTTTATGCGAGAAAGAACCATTAGTTGGCGCTATGACACGATAAAACATAATGCAAAAGTGGAGTACTTTCGGTTAGATTCCCTTATAACAGATACTTCAGTAATTGATATTCCTGCAACAGGCAGACAAATCAAAAGCAGAGCCGGCAAGGCGTATTATTATCATGCCAAACTGCCTGAGCTAGAAAGGGGAAACACCTATAGTTACCGTGTAATATCAAAAGACACTTCAGAATGGAAGTCTTTTACCATGCCTAAGACAAAAGATACACTTAACTTCATCTATATTGGGGACGTACAGGATCCAAAAGGAACTCAAAGTGATTCTCTATTTAACATATTAAAAAATAGAAATCTCGACTATGATTTTATAGCTTTTGGAGGTGATCAAATTGAACGCCCCATGGATAAATACTGGAAAATATGGTACAAAACCATCTCAAAATGGGCTGGAACCATTCCTCTTGTAATGGTTGCCGGAAATCACGAATACATTAAAGGGTTAAACAAGAGTCTAGATGCTCGTTGGACAGCTCAACACAACTATCCGGAAAATGGTCCGGACGGTTTCAAAGGGAAATCTTATTATATTGACTTCCCGTTAATGCGTATGATTGTTTTAGACTCCAATATTATACAGTGGCCTTATGCTGTTTTTCAACATCTGATATGGTTGAAAAAAACATTAGAAGAAACTACACAACCTTGGACAGTTGTCATGTTTCATCACGGAGTAAACCCCGTAAGAGAAGGAAGGAGCCATCCACTAATGAAATACCTGTTTAAACCGATTTTGGAAAAACATGGGGTCGATTTAGTTTTACAAGGACACGATCACGCTTATTCACGTATCACGACTAAAGAGAAAGGTAATATGACTTCTCCTGTTTTTATCATTAGCAGTGCTTCACCCAAGAACTATCGGAATGGCTTTGATCCAATTCATGATCGATTAGGTTCAAATCTAGCCCTATATCAAAGTATTCAAATTACAAAAAAATCACTTGCCTATCAAGCTTCATTTTTCGATGGCACACTTTATGATGATTTACGAATTGAACGCTCCTCTAATGGAGATAAAAAGGTAATTGATAATGCTAAGCATTGGGAAGAACTTTTCTTATTTGATCATTTCGATAAGAATGAAAAAGGAAGGAATAAACGAAATAAATACCTTCAAAAAATAAACGAGCGTAAATCTCGTCTACGTATTAAACAACTAAACTAAGTCTAATAACGCAAAACCTCTTTTCAAATGAGTAAACATCGTTGGATATATAATACTTTTTCAGCCCTTATTTTCAATTTAATTTTGTCAATAACAGCTTTTCTTCTTTGTCGCTTTATTTTTATTTTTGTTAATCACTCCTACTTTACCGATCTTACTTTTTTGCGTATAATGAGAATGTTTGAAGGTGGAATTATGTTCGACATTTCTGCAGTACTATATACCAACGTACTTTATATTGCATTGATGTTATTCCCGATTCATTATAAAGAGGGTAGACTATACCAAAAAGTTACTAAGGGGCTCTTTTTAGTTACAAACATAATAGTTGTTATTATCAACTTGATGGATACTGTCTTTTTTCAATACACCAATAGACGTACCACCTCTTCTATTTTTTCAGAATTCAAAAGTGAAGGGAATTTATTGGGTATCATCGGAGTGGAAATAATAAATCATTGGTATTTAGTATTGGCAGCCATAGTTATAGGTTACTTGCTGTATCGATTTTATAAGAAGCCTAAAACAGAGATTGAAATTCCTCGTTTAACCCATTATTATCTCGTCCATACACTCATTTTATGCATTTCAGGCTATCTAGTGGTAGGAGGAATGCGTGGAGGTTTTGGCAAGGGGATGCGTCCCATTACAATTAGCAATGCAAACAAATATACAAATACCCCTATCGAAACATCCATTGTACTAAACACTCCATTTGCAATCTATCGCACTCTTGGGAAAAAGCCTTTTAAAGTACCCAATTACTGGACAGATCGTGATGCAATGCTAAGCTGCTACTCTCCTATCCACCAACCTGCGGATAGTGTTCAGCCCAAACCTTTAAATGTGGTTATACTCATCCTAGAAAGTTTCGGTAAAGAAAACTCAGGTTTCCTTAATCCTGAGTTGGAGAATGGAACCTATAAAGGGTATACCCCTTTCTTGGATTCTTTAATGCAAGAAAGTCTAACATTTAAGTATTCCTATGCAAACGGACGGAAGAGTATTGATGCCATGCCCTCTATACTCTCAAGCATTCCAATGTTTATAGAGCCCTTTATTTTGACTCCTGCTTCTTTGAATGAGTTATCAGGTGTTGCTGGAGAATTGAAGAAAAAAGGATATCACACTTCCTTTTTTCATGGGGCCCGCAGTGGTTCCATGGGTTTCGATTCGTATGCACATACCTCAGGGTTTTCGTATTATTTTGGACAAGATGAATACAATAATATGGATGACCACGATGGGCATTGGGGCATTTGGGATGAGCCTTTTTTACAATATTTCGCAAGTAAACTGAAAACATTTAAACAGCCTTTTTTAAGTGCTACATTTACACTTTCCTCCCATCATCCTTTTCGCATTCCCATACAATATGAAGGCAAATTTCCCAAAGGAAATCTACCTATACACCAAGGCATTGGTTATACTGATCATGCCTTAAAACTTTTCTTTGAGGCTGCTCAAAAAGAAGCGTGGTTTGAAAACACTCTTTTTGTAATTACTGCAGATCATACCAACGCGAACGATCATAAGGAGTATCAAACGGCTCAAGGGGTATATGCTGTTCCCATAATTTTTTACCGTCCCAATGGTGAGCTAAAAAATTATGACCAAGAACATATTGCATCTCAAATTGACATCATGCCTACCGTTTTGAACTATCTGGGATATGATGAACCTTATATTGCTTTTGGTAATGATTTATTAAATACTTCTTCAGAAGATTCTTTTGCTGTAAATTATTTTAATGGAATTTACCAATTCTTTAAAAAGGATTATTTATTACAGTTTGATGGTGAAAAGTCCGTTGCGTTGTATCGATTCAAATCAGATATAATGTTAGCCGACAACTTATTAGACTCAGTTGACGACGCAACTTTAACACCTCTTGTAAATCAATTAAAGTCCATTATTCAACAATATATGGAACGTATGGTTGAGAATCAGTTAATCATCAAATAG
>CAZFXK010000139.1:0-5272 GCA_964522975.1 uncultured Bacteroides sp.
TCAAAACCTTTTTAGCCCGAGAAGGCGCATCTTCAGCTATTACTGGGGTGATGGTAAAAGTGGTGCGAGGTTGGACTGATGAAAATGCTAACAGAATCCCAGTGGAGGGGGTCTTAGTTAGCCTAGAGGATTCAGGGGCTGGAAATACCGCCCCTTATGCTAGTGGGGTTACCAATATTGATGGTATTGCCATGATTCCTGTAAATTTCGCTAATGAAAATCATGTTTATTCTTATAAAATAGAGCTTGATTACCCGGGAATGATTCCTAATCCAAATAATCAAAAGTTAATAGAGGCTCGTCCTTATGAGACTAAGACAATTACTTTGGAAATGGATAAACCTGCTACTTTGAATGTGGTTTTTGCTCCTGCTTTAAACAACACTTCTATAACTCTAAATGGCTTAAATGACAAGATTAACATAACTAAGCATATTTCCAAGGGAATGACTTCCGTTACTTTTGGTGATTTATGGCCTACAGGCAATGATGGAACCAAAAGTTGTGAAGGTGGTTCATACAACATAGAATCTGACGACATGTTAATCTATTCTTTGGAATTAGGAGCGGGGACTAATATGTTAGGTGAATCCGAATTTGAATTTTACCAACCATCAACCGAAAATATCAAAAACTTATGGATGTACTACGACGATTTGGAAGGAAAGGGTGCCCATTGGAGAGCTGCTAAAACTAATTATAGTGGAGAAAAAGTAAATTATCATAGCGAAGCAGAACATCGCATGGCAACCAAAAATGCCATAGATTTAACTAAATATAAAGCAAAAAATGGGGCAGAAATTACTAATTTAATAGCTAGTTTTTCATTAGAAGTATCTGGTTATCCCACAACACCCCCTAATATTTTTCCATATTCTATAGCTTATATAGCTACCAGTGATACAAGTTTAAATTCAAATACTGGCTGGGAACCTTTTTTAAGTATCACTCGAAGCGGTAATAGTAAGATTTTAGTTGATACCAATGGCACTACAGTAGCCTCTGAAAAAAACTTTGCAATTAAAAACCCAAATGATATAACGTTTCCCAATAATTTTTCTAAATTAGATCAACCCTTCTGTTTACGTTTTGATAGCAACCCTTCCTGGAGTAATTTTGTATTTACTTGGAATAGGCTAGATATATACTGTGCTTATGAGAAATCTGGGATTGATTTTAGGGAATCGGGGGATTATTTAACATTACTTATTAATGGTCAATAATAATAAGGTGGTTATTTAATTGGGTAATAAGATATCATATATAAAAAATATTTTAAATAAACAAACTGGCTTTACTTTAATTGAAATTCTACTTGTTTTGGTCTTAGCCTTATTAGTTTTCGCTCCTGCTTATAATGCTTTTCAAGTGGCTAATAAAACTTGGACTTACACTGAAGCTAGTAATCCCAAATTTACTGAAGCAGATACCGTATTAACCTACTTAGCCCAAGATATACGTCAAGCATCCCGTCCTAGCGACAGTAATAATGTAAAAGCAGTAACTATTAAGAATAATAATAAAGGACAAGTATTAACTATGTATAAACATAATACTATTACTGATAAATGGGAAAAAATCTTTTACAAGGTGTCTAAAGATACCCTAAGCAGGGCCCTTATATCTAAGTCCAACCCAGATGATATCATAGCTATTAAGCAACCGGGAAGTAATAGTCCCGACTGGCAAGTTGTATTAACTGGTTTAACTGATACTTCTGTTTTTAAGGAAAGTGGTCGTGCTATAGATATAAAATTATTAATAAGTGATTCGTCTGAAAATCCTCGTTTTAAACCTATAACTGTATCTTCGTCATTCCTAGTTCGTAGTAGAGAAGCAGGTGCAATTCACGATAACATTGAACATGAAGAAACTAATCCTTCTGATACAAAAGTTGCTTTACTCACAATCGAGCCTCAAATAATAAAACATAATCCCTCATTCTTTAACAGAAATAAATATATAGATTATACGCTCAAAGCAACTATCTTCCCAGATTATGCTACCATCAAAACGGTTACTTGGAGTTTTGATAATTCAAGCAATGTTGATGTAAAAATTGTAACCCAAGGAGATACTACTCAGGCTAAAGTATCAATAAGGGGTCAATTAGGCGATAATGATTCTATAACAATTATTGCTAATGCTAGCGATAAATCTGCTGAATGCATAGTTACCAAAAAATAATTATTTAATTTGCGCTAGGGGGATTAATTATGATTAAAAATAAAACCATATTTCGGGTAACATCTAATAACTGGGGTTTTACGCTTCCACTGGTCTTGTGTATAATAACCGTTTTATTAATTTTATCTTTTTCAGCCTATAGCCTAAGTATGAATAATCGCCAGATCTTATCAAAATCTTTAGATAAAGATATAGCCCTATATAACGCTGAAAGTGCATACAATAAAGCTCTCTGGCAGTTAAATAACATAGGTTATTCCTTTTATACAATGCATGACACTAGTCCCATAGATGATGAGTTTAATTCCAAACCCTATCGATTTTATCGTTTACCAGACGGTGATAATTATCGTTTAGAAATATTAGTCCCCTTAAGAGAAATTATAGATATGCCTGGTAAATTTAAAGAAGATAATAATAACCTTATTATTCGTGCCACAGGCTGGGATATAAAGACTCCTAATTACTTACGTACTATCGAAGTTGAGGTTTATAAAAGAACTTTTACCCAACATGCCTTAGTAAATGGTAATGAATGGCTTAATGGGCAAGAAGGCGGAAAAGAAATTTGGTGGACCACAAATGATGAAATGTATGGCCCAATACACACTAATGATGTCCTGTTTATTGATGGTAATCCAAAATTTTATGGACTAGTCACTGTTACTAAAGGTATTAAAAAGAAGAATTCTACAGTAGGTGATGCAAATATTTTTATCAATGGAGTTGAGCAAAGGGATAGTTTAGAACCAAGTCCTAGTAATCCAGAACTTAAGGCTCATGCTATTACTAATGGAGATTATTATAAAGGACGTACTTGTATAAATCTGGTAAACGATGGTTATAATGTGCGCACCTACGACGTGAATAATGAAGTATGGAAATACAACAATATTGAATACAGATTTGTTACAACCCCCAACCGTTCAAAGCCAAAAACATGGAATGATAAAGAACTTCAAAATGAAGCCGCAAGTGATAGCTCGATAATGTTTCAAAGAGTAATTCGTAATCCGAATGGTACTATTAATGAGGCAGCCACTAATGCTAGTGATAATTCATTTTCTTCCTTTGATAAACTAAAAAAATCCGATGCTTTTAAAAATCCCATTCCTTTACCCAAAAATGGAGTAATTTATGTCGATGGTGAAACTGGCGGTGGTACTACTGGCAATAGTGCGCGTACTGGCAAAATGGCTCCAGATTTGGGTAATGTTTTTGTATCCGGTATCTTAGACGGGCAACTTACTATAGCTGTTGCAAATGATATATATATTGTTGGGCATGATCCTTGTGATTGGAGGGACCCCGCAAAAAGCGAAGATATAAAAAATGAAAAAGATATGAACATTCCTTGGTTTAACGCAACCCCTAATGATAGTAGTAAGACTATAGGAGTTATATATAAAAACACTGGCTTCAAACAAGTAACAAAAGATGATATATGGGATCGCACAGAAGTGACTGGTATAGGTAACGATATGTTAGGTTTGGTTGCCAATCGTAAAGTCCATGTTTTACAGTACCATTGGCCTTCTAATTTCGGTAATTACTATTGGGAAACTCCAAATCCCAAAAGCACAGATTTTGCACCAAAAAACATCTGTATTTACGGGGCAATATATTCGACTTCAGATTCATTTGGGGCCGAAGATTGGCAAGCTTTTAGTGAAAATAAAGGTTTTATAGAGTTTGTAGGTTCCATGACCCAAGCCTTCCGTGGACCTGTTGGCCAAGTCGGAGGCAATGGCTATAATAAAAACTACTCCCACGATCCCCGAATGCTATTAGACGCACCACCATTTTATCCCCTACCTGAAGATATTGGCTGGCTATCATCACGCTGGAATGAAACTGATGACCATATATTAGCAAAAGGTGATTAAGCTGGATCTTAATCACCTTTTATTAATATTATAGATAAGCTTTTCTATTTATCATCATAATGCGCCCTGCATTGTAAAATTTCCAAACGGTCACCTTCAATTCGGTAAACCAAGCGATTCACTTCATCGATCCTTCTACTCCAACAGCCTTGATAATCATACTTTAAAGGTTCTGGTTTTCCGATACCAGTAAACCTGTTCCGCTCAATATCTTTAATAAGTTGATTAATCCGTTTAAGTGTCTTTCTATCTTGTGTCTGCCAATAAAGATAATCTTCCCACGCTTCATCCGACCATAATTTAATCATCTTCTGCCTCAATTAATTCATGGACAGTCCCTTGACCTGCATTAAGTTGGTCTAAGGAGCGTTTTAGTCGGGCTTGGTTTCTTGCGCTATAAAAAGGATCATCACTAGCAGCAATTTCAAAAGGTATGCGCCTTTCACGGATGACCGTCCTCACAAATAGGTTAATTGCTACTGATGCATTCATACCTACATCGGAACAAAAAGCATCGAATTCCTTTTTCACCGCTTCATCTATACGAACACTCAAAGTTGTTTGTGGCACAAAATCAACTCCTTTTCTTACTTTATACTTACATTGTATTTTAATTCTATTACAGTGTCAAATATACGCCCGAGATTCGCTGTGAAATATAACAATAGCAAATTTAAAAAAGGGTCATTTCATACTTAGCTGAATTGACCCTTTTTACTGTCTAGTTAAATACAGGTTTATTTTTATTAATAATTGGGCCTACCAGTTACTCCTACCCTTTTCGTAATTCGGATTAGTCCCCATGTATTTATCATCTTTCCAATAGCCATGTTGTATTACCCCATTAGGCCAGACATAGTAACCTTCTCCATTGAAACGATCATTAGAAAATTGACCTGCATAATAAGAACCATCAGGCCAGTGATATACTCCTATTCCTTCAAAAGTTAGATTAGAAAACTCACCCCGATAGCGCTCACCAGTGGGGAAATAATAAGACCCTTGCCCCGTAGCACTTCCGGACTCCATTTGTCCTTCATAGCGTTCTCCATTTGGCCAGCAAATAACTCCGTTACCATGGGCATCATTATCTGCAAAGCCACCTTCATAATAAGTGCCATTAGCCCAGCTAAGTTTGCCTTGTCCATCACGTTGATTATATTTAAACTCGCCTTCATACTTTTCCCCAGTTGGCCATC
>CAZFXK010000140.1:0-5238 GCA_964522975.1 uncultured Bacteroides sp.
AGCCAAGTTTATTTGATTTTTAATAACGTCCCAATTTTAATGGGACACTAGTGATGGAATATTAAAGGTCCCAGACCGACCACTTGTTTAACCCAGACCGACAGCCAATCGGTCTGGGTTAAACAAGTGGTCGGTCTGGGATTGATCTGAGAGGTATGATTACTGTGAAAAATCATTCATTATAAGAAGGATTTTATGAAATATTTTCTATTAAAAAACAGCTTTATACCAGTCCAATTCTTCATAAGCAGAGTCAATGTTTAAATATGTGTTTCTTTGTTGACCATATTTATGAATGCTTAATCCTGAGAAAAAATTGACTGTCATGTATTGAGGATATTGTGTTAAAACTCTACCACTTAATACTGTCTTTGTGGAGTTTTTATATAAAACGGTTTTATTTAATTGATCTTTAATTAAAGATAGATCCTCTTGTGTTGCGAATGAGTATAGATAATCAAGAAAATCTAAAAATAGAGATTCACCATAAGCGTGATCAAAGCCTTGAATTTTTCGAGTAGAGAATTTGTTTCGATCTTCAAGGCTATATTTATTGAATAATTGTTTTACTGCTGAAGCTAGGTTTTCCAACTCTGAAGTCTTAACCAAACTATACGATGCACCGCCATCATTTTTTCTCTTATATTCGTCAAAAATCAGTTTTGCTGCAGTAATATAATCCGAGCTTATGTTGGTGAGGATAGGAATAAGTTTTTCATAAGATAATCCTGTTGCCGGTACAAGAGATACGCCTCCAAAGATGAAATCTGTTTTGTTTCTTAGCTGATAAGCCACTTCAACACTTTGCATTAAACAAGCATCAAATATAATATATTCAAATGTATTGTGTGGAATGACTTCGGCTAAGTCTTTTATGTCTATGGAACGAATTTTAGGAGTTTCTCCTTTTTCATTCTCAATTTGATCTTCCCCAAAAGCTCTGCTGTTAGCTTCATTACAGTTGGGGAAACAGGCAGGTAACCATCCCGTTCCATGCGACCAAAGAATAAGTCCTTTGCGTGATGCGTCTTTTGTTTCAAGAATAAAATCATTTAACACAAGAGCCACTCTTTCTTTATTTGCTGAATTGGCTTCTTGATATGTTTTTACCGTATCGGTAGTTATTGAGTGGTTTTTACTTTTAGACAGTTTTAAGAGTAAGGGAGAATTCTTTAATTGAGCCGGATTGCCATCAAAGTATATAAAAACATTGCTTTCATTTTCTATGTTCATTAAGCCTTCCTCTATTTTTTCTATATTATTCAGAGCATCGTAATTTAGGTTATTATCTGCTACCATATATACTAGCAATGAGGTTTTATTGAGATTTATAGGTTCTTCCTTGTCTATTATGAGGTCTTCTTTTGTACAAGCACCCAAAAGAACGGATAAAGTTATGGAAAAAAGAAATGATTTAAAATAATTATTGAAGTAATACATATTGTTGTTATTTTTTATCGAACTACTTGTGGTAAGATTGGTAGATCGTTACGAGTTGTTTGTTAATGTTAGATGGGCTCTATCTCTTTTGAAGAATGGCTGTAATGTCATTTTTCTTAGTCTGGCTCCAGAATCCAACTTTTATTTGTGTTTTTTCTTCGTTCTCAAAAGAGAGAAAACTTAACTCAAAATCATTTATACCATATTTCGTAGTTATATTTAAAAGAATATGTTTTTTATTGAATGTTCCTTGAATATTTTCTCCAGAATTGAGAGAACCAATAAAGCTTCCGTCATTTTTAAATAAAAGTGTTTTTAATATGCCTTGTTCTACTTGCATGATATTGGAAGAAACTTCCCATTCTAAATCAAAAAAAGAACTTTCAAATCGAGATATGTCTTGACGAATCATTCGGTATGCTTCTTGTTCCCCGTGTCTATTTTTCTCTATGTAAACGGTAACTCCCTCAAGTTTTTCCCCATCATAAGTATTGGCTTTGAGTATGATATATCCTTGAGCTTTATCTTTTCCAACTGAAGGTATGTTAAATTGAATGTAGAAAACTCCCTCTTTTTCAATAAAAATATAAGTACAATCATATGATTCTCCATGCAGAACCATACTTGCTTCATTATTCTCAAAAAACGAGAATCGATACATATGAGGATCTAATTCTCCATTATCCATTTGCTCCATTATCCACACACCATTAATGGAAAGATTTGAACCATTCTCAGTGGATGGCTCTTTCACTTTAGAGGGTTCGTTATTAATATCCTCTTTATTGCAAGAGGTCAAAAGAGTTATATGAATCAGCAATAAGGATAGTATGAATGTTAGCGTAACTGTTTTTTTTCTCATTTGTTTGAATTTTAATGGAAATCAGAAGGTTTATGCTGAAATATAAAGTATAAACCTTCTTGATTTTATCTGTTTTATTTGAGTTTAAAATAAATCTTTTATACTATTGATGCTTATTTCTCGTTTAACATCCACAAAATCGTTTTCTACTCTAAGCTTATTTTTATTCATTTTTGTTGGATCCGGATTACAGGAGAAAATTATATTAGTATTTGTCTGTGTTGCGAGGTAGTTGTCTTTTATATTTGCATTTAGAACTCCCTGAAATATAATATCTAAGTCAGAGAAGAAAAGTTCTGTATTGTCTCCAAGAGCAAATTCTTTGAATTCAAGTGTCATTTTATTGAGGATGTCCTGGTCATCTTTATGTTTAGCCGATAAGGTTAGGGAATGATGTTCTTTATCTGTACCGGGTAAGTTTAAATTAAGACTAAAAGGATAGATTTTCTGAGCTTTTGTAGGATTTACTATTTTCCCATTTTCTAAAGGAATCATAACCGAAAATGAGGCTTGGTATCCGGGTGTAGATAACTGAAAATCAATACTCCAATGTGTACATTCTATTTCCTGGCCATTAATGTTATATGTATATACATTAATATCTTTCTCCCCATTGTCCCCATTGAAACCTAAGACGCTTATTTCCACAGATTCAGCTTCATCTACTAAGGATTTAGTATTATTGTTATATTTTCTAACGATTTGTATCCGATCTTTTTCCCCCTCTGGAATTATACTACCTGTTGATTTTGTAACTATAAAGTTAAGCATGTCGGATTTTCTATTGTTAAATTCGGCGAATACAGATGCCATGCCCTCCGTATCAAATTGATATTGTTCACCCACTAATTCTTTTCCGTTGATGTAGATTTTAGCTTCCGATGTAATCTCTTTTTCTCCTTCTTCAGTTTTTAGTTTTACTGTGAATGATATTTTGCTACCTAAAGAAATCTTATCTCCGGGAGCATCAGATTCTAAGATAATCAGGGACTCTTTTTCGGCGTTTTCTTTTTTGATGGCTTCAATCTCTAGTTCATTACTTCGTTTTGTTTTATATTCTGCATAAATTTTCAGAGAACCATCGTTAGCTATAAGAAATTGATTTCCCTCAATTTTCTCTCCATTTACATAGAAAATGGTGTTTTCATTGTTTGTAACATCTATATCGTTAAGCTTTGCTGCCAACACAAGGGTTTGTCCTGTTATGGCATTTTCTCCAATTTTAATGTTACTCTGCAGTGTGAGTACCTCTGTTTCTTCGAATTCATTTTTGTGGTCTGTACAGCAAGTGAAGGATAGAATTGTTAGAAAAAACACGATTGATTTTAAGTAAGGTAATAATTTCATCTTATTGTTTGTTTTGTTTAAATGAGTTATTTTTTGAAAAATAACATAAAATAGATTAAGTTTAGAGAGTGCAAATTTCCACAATATGATTAGACTGGACAATACCTGATTCTAGGTATATTTATGCAAGAAATTACCTAAAATAGGGGACGGGTTAGTTCTGCTCAAATAGTCTTAATGCCCTTATCCATTAATGAAACAGGTATTCTTTGAGATAAATCCTTTTGATTTTTAGTGTTGTAGAATAAGATATGATAAAAAACAGATATTCAATTTTAATCGTGTTTTTTTTCTATTTGATTTACTGATCGTTAGGGTGGATTATTGAGTAATTTTAATGTTTTTATTAAAAAATATTTTTTTTGGTTGGGTGTGAAGGTCTTTTCAACTGTCTTATTATTAGAAACGCAAGAATATTATGTCAGAGATTCGTCGAAAAATAAAAGAATATTTATAATGAGTCGGTTTGAGAATTTAAAGAATGAAGAAATAGCACAAGAACTCAATATCACTAAAAAAACAGTTGAAAATCATCTGAATCTGGCCTTAAAGCAAATAAGGCAAATGCTTACTTTCTATGATGAATGAAGTGTATTTTTAATTGCTAATTGAGTTAGTTTGGAAATAAAAGTTCCTCTTTCATTCTTTTCTGAGGATAAAAAAATAGGTCTGGGACTAACCTACCTTCTAACCCAGACCCTTGAGTGTTCTAACCCAGACCGACGCCCCTTCTCTCCCAGACCGGGAAAATAAAACTTATTTCTTAAAAACTTTGTTTAATTAACAAAAGCAAAGAGATTCCACTTGTATTTATATTTCTATTATTCCTATCTTTAACCATTAAACAAATAAGGTTGGATAAATTATGACAAACAACAAGAGATTATTAGTATTATCTTTTATACTACTCTTTTTCTTTTCTTTGCAGGCAAAGAATGCAAGAGATTTGTTTCTTACTATGCCGGCACATTTAACGCCATTATTAACTGCTGTGAATAAAGCCGATTGCATTGATTTTTTAGATAGCAATATGAAAGCTCAAGTAACTAATAGGTTGGATGGAATTACAGAGATGACTAAGCTGTCTGATGATTATATTCATATTCAGATGACTGAAAACACTGAATGGGTAATGAAGCTTTTTCCGTATAATGATAATTACATTATTGGGGTTATCATTACAGCTTGTGCTCCTGTTTGTGATAGTAGAATTCGCTTTTATTCTGCTGAATGGGAAGAGCAGGATATAAATAGTTATTTAGATATTCCTTCTTTTTCAAGTTATTTGGAATGGCCTAAAGAGGAGATTGAAAAGGAAAAATTGAAACAAGCCATTAAAGCGTTGACAATTCCTTTATATCAAATCAAAACTGATGAGGAAGAGATGCAACTGACATTTGTTTGTAATGCTTTAGATTATTTAGATAAAGAAACTGCAGAAAAAATAGCACCTTATCTAAATAAAGAGGTAAAAAAACGGTGGAATGGTTTTCGATTTGAATAATCTTTTATATTAAAAAGAAACAGATTAAGTTGAAATAGTTGAAAAATGATATTTTTTCGACTAAAAGCTTTTATCTTTGTCTTTA
>CAZFXK010000141.1:0-5185 GCA_964522975.1 uncultured Bacteroides sp.
GGGTTAAAAAAAGGGCTCTCCTACTGATTTCGTTATAAGAAACGATGGCGTCTGAAGGGGACTTCACTTAGGGATTAACCGAATAAGCAATTTCAAGTGAAACCTTCAAGCGGCTAACCGAAAAGAAATGGTCATGTCAGAGATTAAGTTCTCCGGCATGGCCGTTTTCTTTATAATCAATTCATATTTGCGAGGAATTTATCCAGAATTCCTTCCCAGCTGTCCCACTGATTCACAGACTTTATAACGACGTCCTGATACCGGCTGTAGTCAATGCCAAGAAGTGACAACAATACTACTCGATAAAGGTGGCATAGTTTCACCAGATATAGAATAGACTCCGTGCCAGACAGATAGTTATCCTTCAGCTGGTTCCTCTTGATGTGCATGATTCTGTTACGTGTGTTGACAAGCACTTGGAGGAAGCGATCTTTGTTTACCGTGTATTCCTTTGAGAAGATATCAGCGCCATATTTTGAAATCACGGCGTCAATACACATTTTCAGCGTTGTTGACCTGTCGCCCGGTTTAAGTGTCGGAAAGAAACGCTCGTACTCATTGATGATTTCTGTCAGAGGTTCAAAACATTCTATGAAGTTCGCACATTTCACATCATGCGTGGCTCCTGTATCCGCAATGTTATACAGCATCACCTGATGAACAATATCGAGTTCCTCCTGCAAGACAATCCATTTTGAGAGAAGTTCCGGCGTAAGAATATCTTCAAATTTCAGGAAGCAGTGATCCGAGTAACAATATGTCAGATCAGTTTTGCAATAGGCAAGCCTCCGCTTTATGCATTCATTCGTGTATTCGGCGTACTCCGTCTCAGAGCATCCTTCTCTGGAAAATTCAACTTTATCTATGCTAAGGAAGCGTCCGTCAATAAGCACAAGCAGCCGCTCCAACTGGCTATATAAGTTCCACAGCGTACTCATCGGCGCAGGAGCAGAAAGCGTAAGGATAATTGTCCGGATACCAGTCTGCCCGATTTTTATGGAGATATCCAAATCGTTTAAGGTATATACCATCTGAAGTGAATGCGGCCCTCCAAGGATACCCTCATTCCTCAATATGACCTTCAGAGATGAACACAGTTTCTTGCCGTCTTCGATAAACTTTTCCTCTTTCTGTGCGACTGACATTGCTGCATTATTTGTCTGCATATCTTATTCCCTCCGATCCAGCACTGCGTCAGCACGTTGTTTGCTTTCAACTACCGCATATAGCATTTTAAAATGTAACTGCACGAAGTGAATAAATGCATCAGCCGCCTCGAGCAACACAAGATTTTTATCCTCCGGCAGATTTCCTCCTACTTGGAACCCAATCTTGTAATCGTCCAGGTTCACAAGGGTCTGATAAAAAGCGGCAGATGACAAATGGATAAATCCGCTTGCCTTGTTATACACCTGCTCAAATTTAGGATCGATTTTTGATATTTCCTGTTTCAAATACCCATCCCGTAACTTGTTGCCGTTTTTGTCGACTTGCTTGTCAATTCGCTCTCCGGAAATGATACAGTCAATCACTGCATCTTTATCCTTCGCAATGAAAGCCGCATATGTACGCAAGCAGTTGTCCATTTGCACACGCAACAAAGCGCCAACGCATGATAAATTCCGAGATTTCAGCATAGCAAAAAATCCATCTATCAGATTCATGCATCGATCAAGGGAAGAGCAAAAATAAAAGTCTTCCTTGAACAGATTAGAGCCGATGATCCCCTTCGCGATTGAAATTGCTTCTTTCCGTAAGGCTGCAAGCGTGTTTATCCTCGAAACGAGTTCTGTTTTATATTCTTCGTTTGTCATTTCAGCTTTTCACACAGTGGCAAAAGTTCATCCAGTTTAGCGACGATATGCTTCTGTTCAGCAAGCGGAGGAATCGGAACAAGATAGTTCTTGAGGATTTCAAACGGAGGTATGTTCTTTATCGCTGCTCCTTTGCTTCCTGAACGAGCATTCTGTTTTAATACCACATCAAAGAAAATTAAAAAATATGGTACATACATAGGCTTAAATAGCTGCATCCACATCAGCGCCTGATTAATGATACCTTGCTCGATACCTTCTGGCAACACATAAGTCTCGCCTATCGTCCCTGCACAGCTTACTATAATATCTCCTGGGTGGACTTCAAAGCCAGACATTTTGAAATCAAAATAATCTCGCTTGATGTAATATGCACCAAGGGATGCATCTTTCTGTATAGCATTTTTCTGTTCATAGACCTTGAGAGAACTGTTCCCTTTCGGAACGAACATGCTTTTTTTCAGTGCGCTTCCGAACGGCCCTTTTTTATATCTCCCAAGAGTTCCAAATTTCGCCCAAGTCCAGTTAGCCGGTATATCATATGGAATATCAGTTTCTGCAATTCTGTCAAAAGGCTTTTCTTTCTTAATTTGTCCTGCTTCAATAAGCCGGGCTTCCTCTGCCTGTATCTGCTGATACAGTTCTTCGCCGATGCCCTCTTCCGGGCGCTGTTCCACCAATCGCCCACGCACCGCAAGCTGAATAATGCTATCTCTCAAATCTTGTGGGGTCATTCTTTAGCCCCTCCCAGCTTTTCTGTTATCTCTACCAATACACGGTCAATTTCCGCATTCAGACTGCTGCGCTGTTCCTCGTAGCGCTGAATCAGGTCGAGCGGATTAAGGATTTCTTCTTCCTCATGCAGATAGCCGCACTGATCGAAGTCATATCCCAGATCTTCGGACAGCTGATTTGCGGTGAAGCATTTCGCCTTATCGAAGCCGTCCTGCTCGATAGGTTTACGGTCATTCCACTAGTCGACAGCAGGACCAAAATGCTCCAGCTTCATAGGCTTTGTCTTTGAGAAATGCTTATAACCCTCCGGCATATCAAGCCTGTAGAACCATGTTTCCTTCGTCTGCCCGTTATGATTGAAAAACAAGATGTTCGTCGTGATAGAGGTATATGGAGAGAAGACGCTCCCCGGCATACGGATGATAGTATACAGGTTAAAATCGGAGAGCAGTTTCTTCTTGATGTTTATCTTCGCGTTATCTGCACCGAACAGGAAACCGTCTGGGCGAATTACTGCCGCCCGGCCAGTTTTCTTCAGTCTGTACATGATTACAGACATAAATAGGTCGGCTGTCTCGGAACTGGCGAGATCTGCCGGGAAATGTCTCTTCACGTCAGCTTTCTCGCTGCCTCCGTGCGGCACCTTGTATATTGTGGAATCCAAGGAAAGCGAAAGTGCAAAAGAGACCGCATATACAAAGGTAAAGAGGCTGATCTTAAACCACATTTCCGACGCCGCAGATTTATCAGAAAGTACACAGAAATTTATCCCGAATTGACTTGGTTTTCACCCCGATAGACGGTAATATGCGCATACCTCCGAAAGGAGGCAGGTTAGCTGGTGAAGGCTGTCGGAAAGGAATATAAAATGAACAGACAGCCAAATACCGCCATCGCACCTGACACAAGGATCACGGCGCCCTACTGCAGACTATCCCGTGATGACGAGCTTCAGGGCGACAGCAACAGCATTATCAACCAGAAGAGCATATTGCAGAAGTACGCGCAGGATAACGGTTTCAAAAATACTAAGTTCTTCGTGGATGACGGGTTCTCCCGCACAAGCTTAGATCGACCGGACTGGCAGAGGCTTTCAACCATGATTGACGAAGGTCTTGTCGGGACACTGATCGTAAAGGATATGTCCAGGCTAGGCAGAGATTACCTGCAGGTCGGAATGCTTACCGAGATGGTTTTCCCGAATGCCGGCGTCCGGTTTATTGCCATCAACAATGGCGTGGATTCCATCAACGGCACAGAGAACGACATGACGCCGTTCATAAACATTTTCAATGAATTCTACGCCAAGGATACAAGCCGGAAAATACGTGCCGTATTCAAAGCGAAAGGCCAGTCGGGAAAGCCGCTATGCACGAATCCGCTCTATGGCTATGTGAAAGACCCGGAGGACAAGAACCACTGGATCATTGACGATGAAGCCGCAGATGTAGTGAGGAATATTTTCAGGCTTTGCATTTCCGGATACGGGACATCACAGATTGCCAAGGAACTGCAGAGACAGAAAATACTGGTGCCATCAGCCTATCTGAGTTCAAAGGGCATCGGGACTCCTGCGCAAGTACCGGAAGCCCGTACAAATGGAGTTCCCGTACGGTCGGTGATCTGCTTGCTCACAGGGAATATCTCGGCTGCACCGTGAATTTCAAGACGCGCAAAAAGTCCTACAAGCTGAAGAAGACCATCGAGAACGACCTGTCCGAGTGGCAGATCTTCGAAGGGACACACGAAGCTATCACTGATGAAGACACGTTCGATACTGTGCAGAAAATCCGGAACGGCAGACGCAGATGGACTCCTATGGGTGAGATGCCAGTGCTTTAAGGAATGGTCTACTGCGCGGACTGTGGCCAGAAGCTCTATCAGGTGCGCGGCAGAAACCTTCCGCAGAGCGAGTACATGGTCTGCTCGACCTACCACAAAAAAGGCAAAGGAAAATGTACTTCACATCAGATAAGGAATTCAGTCATTGAAGACCGGATTCTGACGGACTTACGGAATGCCACATCATATGCCAGTGACCAAGAGGAAGATTTCATAAAACTGGCAACGCAGACTTCCGAAAAGGCGCTCAACAAGAGTACGAAGGAATACCGCAGGGAGTACGAACAGAGTTCTGCTCGGATCGCCAAACTCGATGTACTGATTCAGCGTATTTACGAGGATAACGTGGTGGGAAAGATCAGCGACGAGCGTTTTGTCAAGATGCCCGAATCCTACGAGACAGAACAGAGACAGCTCAAATCACGTGTGGCGGAACTTCAGAATTACATCGGCGCTGCAAAGGAGAAGTCAGTGAACGTTGACAGATTCCTTGCCTTGGTACAGAAGTACACGGATATCATAAGCCTTGATGTGGAAATTCTCCTGGAATTTGTCGAGAAGGTCATTGTGTACCAGCCTGAAAAGGTCGACGGGCACAGACAGCAGGAAATCGAGATAATCTAAAACTGCATCGGAGCAGTAAAGATTCCGGAAAGCAAAAAATAACGGCATAGCCGGTGCTGTACCAACTATGTCGATTATTCCCGGGATTAAAAATCCCTTAGTGAGCTGCCCAGAAAGGCGCCGTCGTTTTTTATCAGCTCTTATTCTCAGCGCTTAATAGCGAATAACAT
>CAZFXK010000142.1:0-5154 GCA_964522975.1 uncultured Bacteroides sp.
ATTTATAGGAGGAGCTGTCCATGTTTAACTTGTTCTTTTTATATGCTAGCACGCTTTATAAAATTAGCTTCAGAGGGAGAAGTAACAAAATGGTATCAATTGCCTCATGAAATTTTATTTGATCAATATGGTCTTTATATTTGCGAATGCTTGTATCCACGAAAAGTAATAAAACGGCAATTTGAAATGATGATCAATCTTGGAGAGCGCAGTAATGACGGGCAGCTTAATAAATTATTGTCATTATCGCCATCAACTGATTTCTCGAAATTAAGAGAAGATTTAATTAATTTTTGTTTACCGTATAAAGAAAAATTGATTAGCTTGTGGAAAGAAGATGCGAAGGATGCAATTAGGACAAATGAACCTTCAATAACGAGATTAGTTAATGATTATGAATTATTGTTTAGAAACTGAAGATAGTTAACGATTCATGAGCATTGTTTCTCAATTAGACTACTCATGTCTTGAATTAGACCCAGATACAAGACCAGATTATAGCGGGCCATATCTACCTGACCTGCCATGTGATTATATTCCATTAGGACTTTCTTATTCTTTGCTGATTAATGCCATGTCTTTGACGCATAGAAACCTCCACCTCTATGAGTATCTGATAGGAATCATGCACAATACTCATCTATAGCCAATTTAATGGTATCAAATTACAGAATAACCAAATTTGATGTATAATATAGATATAAGATTTATATTAGTGGGGGGATATGTTTGCAAATTATTGGAATTAGAGCGTCCGCTAAGGAAATACGTTATGCGATTTTGGAGAAGAACTCTAATGGAAGCGTCACCTTTGTAAATAAAAATCAAGAACATTGTTTGCGCTATCCAGCAACAGTGCAAACAGTAGAAACTAAGCTACATTGGGTTAAGCGGGAATTTGAAAGGATTTTTAGGCAATATGCACCTATAAATAAAATTATTATTAAGATGAACGAATACGGAAATGAAAATGGTGCAAGGCGGGAAACATCTTATATTGATGCAGTTATTCTTCTGTTAGCTGCTGAGTTAAATGTTCCCATAGAGCGAAAACTATACTCCCAAATAGGAACTACTTCTAGACAAACAAAAGAGCACGCTGAATCGAGACTGGGTAGGACTGATAATTACTGGAACAACACTATGGCAGACGCTATAAATTGTGCATTTAGGGAAATAGAAAGGGGTTAAATGGCTTACGCAAAAGGAGATACAATATACAAATATTTGCTAGAAAACAGGATTGGAGGGGGTCATTTTGGTGAAGTATGGACTGCTACTGATCTAGCTTTAAAAGCTAAAATCGCTGTAAAATTGCTAGATAAATCCCAGTATTCTATAGATGAAAGGCTTTTAGAAGCACAAATTGGTAACCGTTTACAACATCCAAATGTTGTCAATATAAAAGGGGCGGATGTTATAAATGTAGATGGTAATCCACTTGTTGTAATTTCGATGCCTTATTATGTTAATGGCTCAGTTGTTTCACAGTTAAATAGCCTGAACTTTTTGGATTTGAAAAAGACGATAAAATGTTTAATTGACATACTACGTGGGCTTGAATATTTACATGAAAATGGATATTATCATTGTGATATAAAACCTAATAATATCCTAGTTGGGGATATGTCTGAATACTTGCTTACGGATTACGGAATAACATGTCTTTCTCCAGACTACAAGGCTATCCACCCGAGGCAATCTTATTTGCCACATATTTCACCAGAAACTATTTCAAATAACCTGTATGATATGCGCACCGACATTTATCAGTTGGGCTTAACTGCATTTAGACTTGTTAATGGGATATCTGAAATAAAAATGGAGGTTGAAAAGGATGTTACCCTTTTTCAGGAAAAGGTAATTAAGGGTAGGCTTATTACGCCTAATAAATATAAACCTTATGTTCCTCATTCTTTTAGGCGTATAATCAATAAAGCGATATCAGTAAACCCAGAAGACCGTTATCAGACCGCTTTGGAAATGCGGCGAGCTTTAGAACGCATAAACATTGTAGGGGATTGCACGGGAGATGAGACAGGGAACCTTATATTGTTTCAGGGGAATAATTCTTATCGTTATGAAATAAATAGTACGGCGAAAAATACTTTTTCCCTTACTACGTATAAACGCAATCTTAAGTCAGGAAGAGAAACGCGGTTTTCGAAATACTGCTATACCAAGTTAAATAAGAAATCCCTAGAAAAACATCTGCAAAATTTTTGTTTAGAGATTATTGATGGATAAACATGATATAATCCATATAGTAGGTTTAGGCTTGCAGGGCAAGGGTTAGAATTTAGTGTACCTAGCTTGTATTGGGCATTTATAATTTATATTTCTATTGCATTGGTAGAAGCTCGTTTTTTAATATTTGTGCTAGAAATAAAGGAGAGAATACTTATGAAAATTAAAAGGTCATATAGTTTTGTATTTATGCTGATTTCAATATGGACCATAGTAACTGATTTTTTAATAGGTGCCCTACTAGCCTAAGCCTATTATAAAGAAGATAATGAAAATGCTTGGAAAAAGGAAGCTAAAATTGGAATAAACTTCTTGACAGAATAAGTAATAAAAGTTATATTAATAAAAATACCTTACGCAATTGGGCATAAGGGTTGGGGATTAATGTCAAGAACCTGTAAGATATTATTATTTCTGATATACTAGCAGGGTTGACAGAGATATAGCTAATCAACGATATTGCTAAACACAATATAGGCTTGATGAAGTCTAATCTCACCTCCAGAACTATTATACTGTAGTTCACCATTAGGACGAAATGGGGTAGTGGTACTTCCAAACACATTTTTACCTTGGTAAAAAAATGAATACCGTTTTCATACTTATACCTATCAGCTTAGGGATGCTACCCCCCGTGTTGATGGGTTTTTCGTGTTTATAAGGGGGATGCTAATGGAATTAGAGGAATGGAAAAATAAAAACAGGAAGGCTAGAAATTACGCCCATTTTGATCGAAGAGTGACTCTAGATATGGTATGGAATTATATTAATAACCCACAAAAGGTAAAATCGCATAGTTTTTATCCATTTATAATTAGAAGACAAAAATTTGACAAGTTCTGTAATAAGAAAAAAACAGTGATTCCTAAGAAACGTGATTTTTGTTATTCAGCACATATTGATAGATATATTTTTCAATTTTACGGATACAAACTTAATTCTTTTTATAATAAACGAGTGACAAATGATGGGATAAATGATGCGGTTATTGGCTATAGGAATAATATGAATAAAAAAAATAACATTCACTTTGCCAAGCAGGCTATTGATTTTATACGAAATTTAGATAATTGTTATATTATTGTAGGCGATTTTAGAAAGTTTTTTGATAGTTTAGATCACAAGTATTTAAAACAAAGATTAAAAGACCTATTAAATACTGATGAATTACCGCCAGACTATTACGCGGTATTTAAAAATGTTACTAAGTTTGCGTATTGGGACATAGGAACAATATTGGCATTAAATAATCTGCCTTACACTTTTGCAGGAATAGATAAGTTAAATAAGCAAGGAAAAGCTATATCTTTTGAACAGTTTAAGGCGAATAAAGATTCCTGTATCACAAAACATAGAGAACCATATGGTATTCCCCAAGGTTCTGCAATCAGCGCAGTTTTGTCTAATATCTATATGTTGGAATTTGATAAGGCAATACATGAATACATATCCGCTTGGCATGGTTTATATATGCGTTATAGTGATGATGTGATTATTGTTTTACCCAAGGAAAGTGAAGAGGTTTTTAAAACCCAGTTTGAATATATAAAGGGAGTTATTAGCGAAATACCTAATTTAGTTATGCAGTTAGATAAAACTCAAATATATAAATATAGACATGGGCAAATTATCAATTGCAATGAACTAGTATTAACAGATGTTAAAAACGGAAAAGATTGTCTTGATTATTTAGGTTTTAGTTTTGATGGGGGAAAGGTTACCATAAGGGATAAAACTTTGTCGAAGTATCACTATAGAATGTATAAAAAACTAAAAACTATTACGAGAAATAAAGGCATTACGAAACATAATAATTTAATTTCCTATAAAGAGGTGTATAGGCTATATTCTATTAAGGGGGCAAATGTGAAGAAAGGAAATTTTATAACATACGTACAAAGGGCGGAGGAAATATTCGGCAAGGATGAAGCTATAAATAGGGGAACTAAAAATCATATGCAAAAAATTAGGAAACAAATTAATTCTCTAAAATAGTTTAACAGGGTTATAGGATCCTCCTCAAACACGGTGGGCGGTTTTTCGTTTGGGAAACAATTTACTGGAATGGTAATTTAGTTTAGACCCCATGAGGATAGGGTCTGTGGTAGGCTGCCTTTGCTGCATAAGGAATTATATAATGAAACACTAGAGATTCTCCTTTTGACTCATCTACATATCACCAAAATGATACAAGCCCACCAGCAAAATAACTATTGCCAAAATCCTTTCCACCTTATATACTAAAAATACAACGAACATATGTTTGCGAAATAAATAAAGCAGGTGGGAAAATGAGTGAAAAAAGTCCGATCCATAATCCCCATGATGCATACTTTAAAGCCACCTTTGGTAAAATAGACTTTGCTAAAGACTTTCTTAAAAACTACTTACCCGAGGAACTAGTAGACCTAGTAAATATAAATACCCTATCATCCGAACCAACTAGCTATTTAACTAAAGAACTAGAAGAACAATTCACTGACCTAGTCTATAAAGCCGAGATAAAAGGTGAAAAAGTCTACATAACCTTCCTCCTAGAACATAAATCATATCCCGACAGGATGGTAATATTTCAAGTATTAAAATACATAATAAGCATCTGGGAAGAAAAAATAAGAAATGAAATAGAAAGCAAAAAAGCTGCAAACAAAAGTTTCAAAACAAACGAAATAGAGCTACCCATAATAATACCTCTAGTAGTCTACCATGACAAAAATAAATGGAATATCAAGCGTAGCCTAGGAGAAATGATACCCCACTATAAAAACCTGCCAGACACCATAAAAAAATATATTCCTAACTACCAATATCTATTAATAGATTTATCCCTAGGGCAGGAATATGATAAAATAGACTTAGAAGAAGAACATGCTATAGTAATAGAGACCTTAAGTAAGGCTAGATTCG
>CAZFXK010000143.1:0-5073 GCA_964522975.1 uncultured Bacteroides sp.
AAAAATCTCTTCAAATGTATTTATCGGAGATTAGATAGTTTTCCAAGATGAATAACCTTTTACTAATTAAGAACAAAGAATGAATCTTTACAAAATAAACCCCAAAAACTACACTCTAATTTCAATTACCTCCTTTAGATTCGTTGTATAACGTTTAGATAAGTGTTCCTGTTTGATATTTGCTTTATATCCATTTCCTTGAATTGCTATTTTAACAGCATCTCTACCACTTTTAAGCGCTATTTCATCCAAAGCTTGAGCTAAGCGGGCTTGCCTCGCTCGGTCTATGGGATCAAACAAGTCTTGCAAAGTATGTTTTTCAGGCAAAAGTTCTAAGAGAACAACTCCTGCCCGTTTATATTCCAATCCTTCCTTATAAATGGCATCTAATGCTTTCCGACAATAACCGGTGATTTCCACAATATCCGAGGTGTAAAAAGAAAGAGGAATGAATTTAGCAAGTTTATAGGCATCATCAACAAAGCGACTGGTTTCCACAAAAACATAAATAGCTTTTGTGACCGACTCCTGACTTCGTAACTTATTGACACAATGAGAGGCTAAAGTTGCTATAGATTCTAAAAGAGTGTTATAAGTGGTTATAGGCTCCCCAAAGCTTCTTGAAGTACAAATCTGTTTTTTCTCTTTTGTTAAATCATCATATCCAATACAGGGAATACCTTGTAGTTCCAACCAAGTACGTTCCCCAACCACTGTCATTTTTCGTCTTATCCAAGAACGTTTTCTTTGTACAAAATCATAAGCCGTTTTAACCCCTTCATATTCTAATGCCCGTTTATGTTTCCGCCCGATGCCCCAAACATCCCCAATGAAAGTCATCTGTAAAGCTTTGATTCGTTTTTCTTCCGAATCAATCATACAGACTTGTCTATAGCCTTTATACTTTTTAGCAAAATGATTCGCTATTTTTGCTAATGTTTTGGTGGAAGCAACACCTAATGAAACCGGAATCCCCGTACTTTTAGTTGTTTTCTGAGCTACATTATGCGAAAAGCTTTTTAATTGCTGAATACCGGATAAATCCAAAAAGGCCTCATCTATGGAATAAACCTCTATATTAGGAACTAAGGCAGAGAGTACTGACATCACTCGAGCCGACATATCTCCATACAAAGGAAAATTAGTAGAATAAACAGCTATATCATAACGTTTGACTTGTTTCTGTATCTGGAAAAAGGGTACTCCCATTTTAATGTCTAATGCTTTAGCCTCATTGCTTCGGGATATGACGCACCCATCATTATTGCTCAGCACAATCACCGGCCGATTGTTTAGTGAAGGATTAAAGACCCGTTCACACGAAACATAGAAATTATTACAGTCTATCAGGGCGTACATTTTCAAATATCTATTTTATACAGCACATGCTCTCTCAGTTTATGCCCATTCGGTATAGTTGGATGTTGAAAATTACAAACTTTTTTCATACCGATCTTCTTCATCACATTTTCTGAGCGTTTATTAATGATCGATGTAAAAGAAAACACTTCTTTGAAATTCAGATTTTCTTTGGCATAGTTGAGGCAAGCATTTGCTGCTTCTGTTGCATAACCAAATCCCCAAGCTTGGCGTGTATATCTCCAACCAATTTCGATACAAGGTGAAAAATCTGTATCCATCACAGTATAATGAAATCCTGTAAAACCTATAAATTCCTCTGTCTTTTTTATTTCTACAGCATACAAACCATACCCTCTTTCCTTAATCTCAATATTTATCCTTTCATAGAATTGTCTGGACTCCTCGTATGATAGCATTTTAGGAAAATACTCCATCGTTATCGGATCTTGATTCATTTGCTGAAATATTACTAAGTCACTTTCTTCCCAATCTCTAAGGATTAATCTTTCCGTTTCAATATACATCATCGTTGTTTCTTTATGGAATAGGTTACAATCCCCCAAATCAAAAAATCGTTAGCTTCGGTTACCTTGATAGGTTGATAGTTTTTATTTGCAGGAATCAACCAAATCACCTTTTCCTCTATCTTGATATACTTCAAGGTAAATTCACCATCAATAAAACAGACAGCCATATCCCCATTGTGTGGCTCTAAGGATTTATCTATGATTAAAAGATCGCCGTCAAAAATTCCGGCATCAATCATACTATCTCCTTTAACCCGACCATAAAAAGTGGAAGAAGGGTGTTTAACCAGTTCTTTATTCAAATCAATGGCAACATCCATAAAGTCTTGTGCCGGACTGGGAAAACCGGCTTTTATACCCTCATCGGCCACAGGTAAGACTAATTCAGTCTCCGTTTCAGCGCTATATATTTCTATATTCTTCTTTTTCATTAACACAAAAATAGAGAAGAAACCCTACTATTCCTATTTTGTTTCAGTTAAATTTCCTCCTTTATTCTAGAAAAAGGAGATTACATAACAACCCTTGAACTATAAGTTTTAGAACAATCTGCAAACGTTTATTTCCACATTTAGTCATGGAATTGACTGATATAAAACAGACAAATCAATTGAATTGAGGAATTACTAAAAAAAAACAACTTTTTTGAAGATAAAACACTACCAGAGACAAATAAAATGGATCCCAGACCGAAGGGGGATCGCTCCCAGACCGAAGGTCCTTCGGTCTGGGACAAACAGGTGTTCGGTCCGAGATCTATTTTTTTACTTATATATAACCTCATTATCCTAACAAAACTTTAACAACCCTTCATCCATAAATCTTCCTTTTTATATGTAAATTTGTAAGAATAACTGCTTAAAATCATTTCTATTTATGAAATCAACACGCTCAATAATAACAGGGATTGTTCTCTTGCTCTCTGTTTTCTCCTCTGCACAATCCAGTCTGCCCAATAGCCCCCGCTCTTCAGCCGAAAGACATATCTATAAGATGAAGAAAGAAGATTTAAGAAAGGTATATCTTAAAGAAGAGGGTTTTGGCGAAGAAATGCTTAAAAACTTTATAGCCAAATACAAAAACGGAGAACAAGCACCAATTTTACCAAGAGGAAATTATGTGGAAGTAAGTGTAATAGAAAATCAATTAAATTACAATGAGCTAGTTGTTGATGATTTATATGCTAAAATTGTACCTTCAGAAAATTTCATGATTTGTTTATACGATTCACTGGGAAATATAATAGATGATGCAAAAATCAAGAAGGGAGCTTCAACCTTGAAGTTCTGTCCCAAAACCCAGACCTATACTGCCTCAAAAGCCAAAGATGAACAGATCATAGAGATCGATCATAAAGGAGTTTTTCACTACCTTGAAGTGGATAACTATCGATACGATGAACCTCCTCATTTTTTTAAGTCAGTCTGGTGGAAGATGAAATCGTGGTGGTGGAAAACAAAACGCCTTTTTCAACCCTTCAAACGACCTTATAAACAAAAATATACCGGATTCATTGTGTTTAATAAACCAAAATACAAACCGGGTGAAACAGTAAAACTAAAAGCCTATTTAACAGAAAAAAAAGGAAAACGGTATAACAAAGCCATTAACCTGAGATTACACAATTACAAATACTCCTCTTTTTCCGTTGATACTCTACTAACCCGGTTAGAACCCTATCAACCGGGAATGTATACCTATGAATTTAAACTGACTGATGATTTAGACTTAACTCTTGATGCTAATTACACACTCTCACTCGTTACAGACGATAAGGGTAGCAATCAGGTAAACAACTATTTTAGGTATGAAGATTACGAACTTAAAAGTATCCATTTCTCCCTCAAGTCAAATAAAGAAAAGTTTATACAAGGAGATTCCATTAAGTTAACAGTGAAAGCTACTGACGAGAATCAAATGCCTGTCTATGATGGAACCCTTGATATTTTAGTAACACCGGGCTATCTAAATCAGAATAAAATGAAGAGAATGGAGACGTTATTTATCCCTGATACGTTATGGTTTCATTCCATTGAAATGTTTGGTTCTGCAGAAAAAGAACTAGTACTGCCCGATTCTATTTTTCCTCCCAATATAGATATGGACTTCACGGTAAAATGCACCTATCTAAGTTCTGATAACGAAAAGCACATTGAATCCTTGTACCTAAGCAAATTAAATGAAAAACATCAGCTAGACTTTTCGTTAAATAAAGGGGAACTGACCATTAAAGAACTCTATTTAGGTGAATCACAACCTGTAACGGCTCAAATCATCATCAATGGAGAGAATGATGAGTATATATATAAAGACTCTGTTAAGTTACCACATACATTATCACTTCCTTGGTACGCAACGGAAATAACAGTAAAAACAAAACATACAAAAGACTACTATTTCCTTGATGATGCAGATGAGGAACAACTGGGTTATGAATTTTACAGAAAAAATGACTCCATCTTTTTAAAGGTAAACAATCCGGCTCATATCCCTTTTTGGTACTCCATTCGTAAAATGAAAAAGGAGATAGCTAAAGGATATACTACCCAGTTAAACTATGCAAGAAAAGATACCGGAGAAGAGGGTTATAGTATGCAACTCTCTTATCTGTTTGGAGGTAAAAGTAAGTCGATAGAGGAAACACTACCTTTTGTTCAGAAAAACATCACTATAGATATTACAACTCCTACTACAGTATATCCGGGACAAAAAACAAATGTACAAATCTCTGTGCACGATAAAAAAGGAAATCCGGTAGAAGATGCAGATATTACAGCTTACTCGTTTACATCTAAGTTTAAGAATTACTCAATGCCTAACATCCCAATAGGAGGTAAAGCTCATTACGCTAAATCTTTTCAAAACACACAATATAAAATGGATTCTGATTTCTACTACTACACGAAATCGAATCTAACCTGGGAAAGATGGGCTGAGGCAATGTCTTTAGATACTCTGGAATTTTACAAGTTTTTATACCCTGACACCTATTATATATATAAAGAGCCTTCGGCTAATGGAGAAACACTTATTTCTCCTTTTGTAGTCATTAATGGAGAAGTTCAGGGAGTGCATATGTTATGGATTGATGACCGACTTTACTATACGTACCAATCCCAGCACTTTGACATCTGCTCCATTGTGTGAGCCGGCAAAAAGGTAATTCTTTCTTCCAAGTGCAATT
>CAZFXK010000144.1:0-4828 GCA_964522975.1 uncultured Bacteroides sp.
GGGGGTTCGGGCATGTCTCTGCGGGGAACGGGAACGGGGCTACGGGTTCGGGGGTTCGGGCATGTCTCTGCGTGGCGGCTCTCGCTGCTCCGCTGCGTTCGCTCGCCCCTCCGTTCCTCTGCCCTCTCTCCTCTCCCCCTCCGCCCCGTTCCCGTTCCCCTACGTTCCTCTGCCCTCTCTCCTCTCCCCCTCCGCCCCGTTCCCGTTCCCCTCCGTTCCTCTGCCCTCTCTCCTCTCCCCATGCCACAGCCCCGCTGCTTCCATTTTGGTGTTGTGACAGAATGGCAGACAGACAGGTTGGCAGTAAATCATTAAAAAAGTATGTCATATTGGCATAAAATAAAGTTGAAAATGTGGAATTTTGGTTGTGTCATTTGCCGTACAGTAGTACGGCAGTAGAATTGCCACCCCACAAGGCTTGTTATACCTATTTATATAGGGGTTTCGGGAATTTTATAGGTTATGTTTTTTGGGCTACCTCCGTTGCCTTGCCGTAGTTTGCTGCGAGCCGTCAATTGCAAAGTTTGTTGCTCGCTGCTTGCGGTGCGGCCCCTCTCCCTCCGTTCGCTGTCGTTCGGGGTTCGGGCATGTCTCTGCGGTGCGGCTCTCGCTGCTTCGCTGCGTTCGCTCGCCCCTCCGTTCCTCTGCCCTCTCTCCTCTCTTTCGCTCTCTCTGGTCGTTTCCCCCCGCCTCCCCTTTCGCTCGCTCCGCTCGCCCCCTTTTCTTGCTGTATTTCTTTGCGTTTTTCCCTGGCTCTTTTGTGTGTGTATTCATGTCAGCTTTTTTTTGTTAAAAAAGGCTGCCATACTGTCATTTATGGGCGTTTGGCATAATATTTGCAATATATCTATATGCGTCGATATTGACGCACGTTATAATAAAAGAAATTATGGATAATAATCAGTTTTCAAGCATTGGTGATGTTACTTCTTTTGTTAACATTTCAAAGAAAGCATTTGCAAGTATTAAACATCTTGGAGGTTTTGGTATATTAGAATGTGGTATTAATAAATACGTTGTATGTTTCGCCACAATGAGTATCATAAGACAATTTGTAAGATACGATGATTTATACGATTTTGCACACAAATATGGGTCAACGTTTTTTCAGAAAAAAGTTGTAATTCAAGAGTTTGATGGATTTTCCGTTTACCAAATAACAAGAACATTTACAGATTAATATATATTATTATGGAATATATTTCTATTTTTACATCGGCTATTGCCGTTGCGGCTATTATTTTTATTGGTAGTTCATGGATATCTTTTGCGATATATATAATATCCGCAATTATTGTAAGTATATGGATTTGGCTTACTGCAATAAAAAAGAAAAGTTAAACAAAAATAACAAAAGATAAAATCACATCATTAATTTGATGTGATTTTGATTTTTATGAAATATCACTTTGTTACCGATTTAGATATTTTGCATTACAAAATGATATTCGTCCTAACGAAATTGCAGTGTATCTCCGATTATTTTCCAACATGACTCCAATTTGGAAATTTAAAATAAAACACATACCTTTGTAGGGACATTGGGAAAGCTCTTATATTGGGGGCTGGCATCAGTGGGATATAATACATATACATATATATGGCAATACTTTTTAATACCCTCGGAAAGTTATCGGGTAGCATGGGCAACGTTACGGCTCGCAGACATTATGAACGGAGCGAAAAAACAATCATGTCGCAAAAAGCAAATGAAGTTGCAAACCCTAAAAGTATAGGACAGGCACAGCAACGTCTGAAACTTTCTCCAATCACAAAAATTTATTCTCGCTTGCAATCAATCGCAAGTCATTCGTTTCAAGGTCTTGGAGCAGGTATGGCAAATTATGCGCAGTTCTTGAAAATCAACACAAACGATTTTAACGGACCCTATTGTGTTAAAGGTGAAAGCGAAGTCGTGGCGGGTCCTTTAATGATATCAAGGGGTTCATTGATTGGGTTTGAGGCAACAAAAGAAAGCGACTTAATAGCCGGATTTAAGACAGGCGTAAAATTAGGTATGTTATCAACCAGCGGAGAAACAACGCTTGGCGAACTTTCTGCGGCAATTATTGAAAATAATAGCGGCATTCAGAATAACGACCAGCTGACATTTGTAGGTTGTGTGGAACAAGGGGAAACATTCCGATGGAATTTCTTAAGATTAGTTCTTGACACGAATAGCATTGCTAAGCTTGAGGACTCTTCTTTGGCTGAACTACTTAGAACATCTGGAGACGAATTGATGTACAGTGTGTTTACAAATACAGCAGATGACAATCTCAATGTTATTTGCGGTGGAACAATTTTATCACACTTCGACCAGACTTCAAAAAAGTGGCAACGCTCAACTTGCCGTCTAAAAATGTTTAGTTATTCACCAACATATTTTGGTGCTGACGCATATCAAAGTGCAGTAGATAGTTATACAGGAAAAACAACAACTATTCCAACATCATCTGAATGGTACTTGAACGGTGGAACATATTTAAACAAATATGGGTTCTACGCAGTAATAAAAGATCCAAAGAGTATTGCAATTGGTAGTGATATTCTCCGAGATTTGGCTATGGGAGTTGCGCTGAATGGTAAAAATAAAATGCTTGTATCTCCATTAACGGTGGGAAAACGAAATGTATATACGGTGGCAAATGGCACACTTATTGCATCTGCGAACGCATACACAGACGAACAATTGAATTTGTCAACGATATATTCAGAGTTGGAAATCAAAGAAATTGCACCAGCGGATTTGGAACAAATAAAAAAGATTGTTCATTAATTGTAAATAAGCAATTATAAATCAATATAATATAAAAAGTAGTTAAATTTGAAAAGAGTTTAGCTGCTTTTTTTTATACATTCAAAAACAAATGATACCTTTGCAATGTTCTCGAAAGATAATGAGCAACGCTGGGGAGCGACTCGGAACGATAGAGAATACTAAAGAGCGATTTCTTTTATAAGGACATCAGAACCGCAGCGGCGGTAACTCTGTTGTCCTTTTCAATTTTTATAGGGATAAATAATATCACAAAATTACTCTTATAGTTAAAAGAAAATAAACCCACACAAAAGAAATCAAAATGAAAACATGTTGTAACCTAGATTGGCTTGAGTTAAGCTGCGAGGAAACAAACGAAACAACCGCAAATATCATTAATAGGGGTGGGTATGCGGTAAAATTAAGAGAATACGGAACCCGTGTATTCTCCGAGATGTTTTTTGTACTTGATAGTACGGGAAACGAGATGTTCGAGATACGTAGAAATCCATATTCTAAATTATCACAAGGTGGAGTAATAAAAGATAATCTTTGCCACATAAGAGTTACTAATTGGAAACTTTATGATCTACAATTATTTAAAGACTTAAGAAACTTCATAATAAAATTTGGTTATAAGGTAAAATCAATATATAGGTGTGATATATGTATCGACTTGCAAGAGTTTAAAAGTAATATGAAACCTGAGACTTTTATAAAAAAATATATGCATTGGGAAATAGGAAAAATGAATCAACCAAAATGTACGGTTCATTGGGTAGATGGTGCAGAAAATAGAAACGTAAATTCTTTAAAATGGGGTTCGGAAACATCAATGATAACAACAAAAATGTATAATAAATCTTTAGAATTAAAACAGGTAAAAGATAAACCATATATAAGGGAGCAATGGGAAAGATGTGGATATAACAAGGAAAAAGATGTATACAGAATTGAAATATCAATATCATCAGATGCAAGACATTTAGTACATTTAGATACGGGATTAATAAAGACACTGACAATTGAAACGATAGATAATAGAGACAAGTTGTATTATACATTTTTAGATTATGCAAGCCATTATTTTGACTTCTATTACAGAGATAAAAATAAAAGGAAGTCGAGATGTAAGCATCTAGTATTATTTAAAGGTTATAACATAGGTGATAATTGTAAAGTAGTCAGGATAACCAACACGAAAATAATAACAAGAACGGATAGAATAATAATAAAAAGACTTGCAGATATATGTAAACGTGAAAATATGACACTACAGAATAAAAAGGATATAATAGCAACAATAAAGATATTAATAAGGGACGTTAATTACGAGGCATGGATTGCTCAGCAGCCTGAATACATAAAGAATATAGTGAAAATAATAAAATCATACAAAGATTACGGAGAACTATTTGATCGTAAAATATACGAGTTGATAGATTGGGAACATAGAAAATAAACAGAAATACTCTTATAGTTAAAAGAAAAAAACCCATTAAAGAAAAAACGCACCATAATCAATATAAATTATGGTGCGTAATAAAAGATTATTCAATTCTTATAGACATTACTTTTTTAAAAGACTATCAGGTAGGAAAGGCTTAAAAGTCTTTAGGCTATCTAAGTCAAACTCGGTTTGTGTAGTTGTTGGTTGTGAAATACGTTGCTGTGGAGATATACCAACATTATATGCAACCGTACAAGACGATAAACCATAACCGGCACCTACGGCTGCGGCAATAGTAGTACACAAGTAGGCAATAATCTTTAAGATTTTAATAATTAAATCTTTATTCATAATATTTATATTTTAAATAAGATGCAAAGATAAAAAGAAAAAATGAGACAAAGAATAAAAAACAATAAAAATGTAAATAAAAAGAAAGAAAATAAAGAAAAAATGAGAAAATACTCTTATAGTTGAAAGAAAAAAAACCCATTCAGGATAATAGTTTGGGGAAAAATGGAAGCAGCGGGGCTGTGGCATGGTTAGGGGGTTCGGGCATGTCTCTGCGGGGAACGGGAACGGGGCTACGGGTTCGGGGGTTCGGGCATGTCTCTGCG
>CAZFXK010000145.1:0-4774 GCA_964522975.1 uncultured Bacteroides sp.
TTTATTTTATTTGTCAAGTAAGCCAGAATCTTTTTTAGAAAAATAAGCTTAATAACATTCTAAAATTATACCTAAGACTCTAAGAAATGCATGAATTATTTTCAATAAATGTCTCTGAGACCCTTGATATTAAAATGTTTATGCACCCTGTCACTATTATGACACGAGCCCCGGTTTCCATTTCGATAGTTAGGTTGTACCTGCCTTCTAATTGACTCGAAGGCATCAAGCCTTGCTCCCTTTGAACCTTTTGCATATTGGCCAAAATACTTTCATCAGGCAAGAATACTCTGCTATTTTTGTTCCCTATAATTAAATCCTCAGTAAACATAGTTATTTGTGCACTCTTATCTATACTGCCTATGTCGATTCTATATGAAGGACTGTAATTAGGCTGACCAGCAAAAACATCACATACTGCCTTAGCCGCATCAGCCTGAAATTTTTGGTGTTTGAATTTTAATTTCATCATTATGCCCCCTTATATAACCCTTACAGTTGTATCGGGTGCCATGAGTTTAAATATTTCTGTCACATTTATCTTATCAGGGCTATTAGCAAAACTACTGTCTCTAAATACCACCCTTAGAGGTTTACGCTTGGCAATTTCCCTTACTAGATCTTCTGTCACCCTTTCTGCAAAACAGGCGACTAAAACCCCTTCATTTACAGTATGCACAGTCACACCATCAATTTCTTCCATATCGTGTTTCAATGATAAGGGTAAAGCCCAATCTAAAAGCACCCCATAAAGTAAATCTAAGTCGGTGCGGTCCTCCTTGATATTAGATTCCATTGCACTTAACATATCCTGGGTTATTTCATTGGCAGCATAGTAAACATCCTTCATATTAGTAGTATCCATTTTTAGGACTCTAAAGCCTATGTCTAGGTTCTCTATATCTTCATTATCCTTATAATCTTCTAGTGTTTTTTCTCCAGCCCTGCGAATCCGTTCCTTGCCGATTTCAGCTATGTTTTTATAGCCTGCTTTATAGGCTTCACTAATTTCCTCAGTTTCTTCGGGGAGTTGTACCATAATGAATTTACGATTCCCCCCATCCTCAGCATTAAGCTGCATCACCGCATGGGCGGTAGTAGAAGAACCAGCAAAAAAATCGAGGATTATGGAGTCTTTATTGAGAAATGTCGTGATTTTCAACATTCTTATAATCAATTCTACTGGTTTTGGTGTATCAAATATTTTCCCCCCCATAAGAGTTCTAAGATTCGAAGTAGCAGTTGACACTAGACCAGCCCCATCCCACCATGTCGTGTCTGTACGGCGTGTCTGTGCAGCAACAGTTCTATAGTATTTTTGATAAAGGCTATTTCCACGTTTAACTACAAATCCTTCTTCATATTTTTTTTGCATTGTTTCTTTTGAGAAACGCCAATAACCAGTTATGCCTAAAAACTCATAATGTGGATTACCTTTCCTAGCCCCTCCAGGTCCATCAACTGGTACATATCGAAATTCTCCCCGTTCATCTGATTCATTGAAACCATCTAATTTAGGATCAAGCCCATAAAATCTTCTATTTTCATGTATAAGTTCCTGATTTTTAGAATAAAAAAGAATTGTATTATGGTTTATAGAAATTATTTTATCATTTGAAACAGAAGCACGTGATTTATGGCAAATTTCTGCTACAAAGTTTCCCTCTCCAAACACCTCATCACAAATTTTTCTTAAATTATCTACCTCATTATCATCAATACTGATAAATATAACCCCATCTTCACTTAATAAATTACGGGCTAATTTCAAACGGGGATAAATCATAGAACACCAATCGGAATGAAAACGGCCATTTGTATCAGTATTTTTAAAAAGCCTGTTTTCTTCTTCATCAAATAAGCCTATTTCTTCTTCATATTCAACTTTATCCATAGTGAAGTTATCTTTATAAATGAGGTCGTTACCCGTATTATAAGGAGGGTCTATGTATATCATTTTTACCTTATTTAAATAAGATTCCTGTAATAATTTTAATACTTCTAGATTATCTCCTTCTATATATAGATTCTCGGTTGTTTCCCAGTTTTTACTTTCTTCTATAACTGGTCGTAGGGTCTTTCTAATCGGGGTATTGGCAGTTACCATGGAGGCTTTTTTCCCTACCCAGGTAAATTCATAACATTCATCACCATCCACTACATCATGCGATAGCTCTTGTTTTAATAATTCGAAATTGATAGCCTTTTTAAGTTGTCCATTTTCATCGGGCATTTCGGTAATCACATTAGGGAAAAGAATACCGATTTTCTCTATATTATTTTGTGTAACATCAGCCGTTTCTAATTTAAGTCTTTCTATTTTTTTGTTACCCACTATTTATCTCTCCCTATTAAATTATCTAACTTTTTTTCCAAGTCTTTTAATTCCCCGAATAACTTTACTTGTAGATTATATTGTTTTTCTTTCCTAATTTTAGTTTTTAACCTTTCTATCCTAAGTATAAGCCTTTCCTTATCCTTAGCCCTAGCTAAGGCAGCCTTTATATCTTCGTCCGCTTCAATAGTAATTTTTTCACCAGCTATCTGTATAATAAAATTTTCGTATATTTTATCTAGGTCTAGCCCTTCTATTTTCAGTTGCAACTTACCATAGTCAAGCCAAACAGTCTGACAATATGTAGCCACTTTAAATGTTTCTTTATATCTACTATCCTCTTTGTAACTAATCCATATTTGCCCCATATTTTGATATCTTAAAATAAATACTATATGATAGGGAATTTCTTTATCTATTAGTTCTAGAATATTAGGGCTTATTCTTTGTTCCCTTAAGTTGATTTCTATTATCTCAATTTCTTTTACATTAGACCCCAGCTCTACATTAAGGGTGTCAGCGGATAATTTATTCTTCCAATAGATGGTGTCTATTTCCTTTATGAATTGCTGCTCAATTTTGTTAGACATTTTTATATTGTCATAAAATTTCCGTTTGGGAATTTTGCGGTTAAAAATCGTACTTTTTGGGAAATCAAGCATCCTACATCACCACCACAAAAGATATTAAGGCAAAATCATTAATTCCCCTAACCGTAGTTTTAAGTGCAGAAGTACCCCCCGCCTTAAAAAGGCTGTCTATGTCACTTTCTTCCTTAACAGCTATTATTGAATTAATTGTGTCTTGTAAAAGATTAGAATACTTGGTCATTTTTTTGCCATCATTGGTGTTCTGGTTGAATTGCTGGCACAATTCTATGATGGGTTCTGTTTTACCTTTACATAATAATCTAAGTATATCCAAAGCTTTTTTAGGTTCCAGATGATTAGCGGCTACTTGACCATCTTCTCTTATATAAACAATATAAAAAGGATGCAGGCGATTAAGATTTTCTGGATTCAACTCATTATTAATGTTTTTCAGTATAAAAATTACCCCAGGGGGAATTTCTTCCCCATCAGCAGATACTATGGTATGCATGCCAAAAGGGCTTTTATCCAAATCTGGGTTTTCCTTAATATAACTAAGTAAATCCATTCTGAATTCATTAAGCCCCAAATCCATAATAGATACACCACTCGACATTTCTTCTATATCCACTACTTCGTTTTGTAAGCGTTCTAATTGTTGTCTACGATATTCTAGGTCTCCCTTATCATCGGTAATAGGGTTTTCATCCCCCGTAGCTGCCATAACTGATATTTTCATACGAGTTTCCACTCTAGCCTTTAGATTAATATAATCATCTAAATCTAGGTCAGGCCAAAAGTTTACTAACTGTATTACTTGATTGTGGCTGCCAATTCTATCAATACGGCCAAATCTTTGAATTATTTTAACTGGGTTCCAATGTATATCATAATTAATCTGGTAATCACAATCTTGTAAATTCTGTCCCTCACTAATGCAATCAGTGGCTATCAATATATCTATTTCAGCAGCTTCATCAGGCAATATTAGATCTTTTTCTTTGGAATGGGGTGAAAAACAGGTTAGAATATGGTTAAAGTCCTTTTTGAATTTGGGTATAGTAGTTCTACAATCATTTCCCCCAACTACTAAAGCAGAATGATACCCATATTCATCTAACAACATTTGGCTGACATGTTTATACAAATACTCGGTAGTATCAGTGAAGGCGGAAAAGATGAGAACCTTTTTATTATCTTTGTTAATAGGATTAGCTAGTTTATTCCTAATCGTGTCTAATAAAACCATAAGCTTTTCATCGTGTTCAGGGGTTATTTCTTCCATTGATTTTAATAATTTATTTAAAATATCACTGTCATCTTTAAGATCATCTAACCAAGTAATGTAATCTATATCCTGCAAGTCTAATTTAACATTTTTACCAGAAGTGAAATATTCTGTATTCTGATCATCCATGTCAAAATCAAGATCGTTTAAATCTTCAATTTCCATTACCTTATCAAAATTGTAATTTTCTATTGTTTCAATGGTTTGCTGAATGAGGTCAAGAATACGGGTGAGGGTTAATCTGAAAGCGTAAACTGAGCTTTCTAGTCTTTTTAATAAGTTAATTCTCATTAAAACCAATACACCATGTTCCCTATCTGACTGCTTGAATCGAACATTGCCCATATCAGTGCCATATTTCTCTTCATATTTGTCAATGCGACTAGCTAATATATAATTAAAAGGAGCATATACCCCCAGATTAAGACTAGATAACAATTGATATATTTCGTTATAAGTTATAGTATTATCTAATTTTGTTAGACTACATCTTAGAGAAATAGGTTTTTTACGCTCTGGAAATTTTCCTATTGCACTGGTATCATAATACCTTTCGATATG
>CAZFXK010000146.1:0-4726 GCA_964522975.1 uncultured Bacteroides sp.
GGTTGGCAAATGAAGGAATGAAACTATGGCGTAACGCATCTAATGGCTATCAACAAGCGGGCATGGGATATGAAGAAAACAGTGGTTTCAATACGTTATATCACGGAAATACAGCAAGTATGCCCTATGGTGGATATGTTAGTTATATGGAAAGTCATGACGAAGAACGTGTAGCGTTTAAACAAGCAGAATTTGGTAAATGGGATTTAAAAACCAATCTTTCTAACCGAATGAAACGTTTAGCTACCAATGCTGCATTCTGCTTTACCGTTCCCGGCTCTAAAATGTTGTGGCAATTTGGAGAATTAGGATATGATTACTCCATAAATTACATTGATAGAGTGGCCCGTAAACCTATTCGGTGGGAATATGTTAATGTAACTGAACGTTACAAATTATATAGTACCTATTCTAAACTAATTCAGTTCAGAACAAAATATCCTGAATTATTTGATAAAGAGGCTAAATTTAACTGGCATGTAACCTCAGGGGATTGGTGGTGGCGCACTATTTTGATTGAAAAAGGAGATAAAAAAATAGTCATTGTGGGTAATTTCACTGAAATTGAGCAAACAACCGATTCTAAATTTACTTCCACAGGGAATTGGTATAATCTAATTGATGATGAAGTAATCACCATTAACAATTTAGAACAAGGAATAACAATTCCAGCACACGAATTCAGAGCCTATGTAAACTTTGATCCTAACAACAACTAATTAGTTACTACAGTTATTTCATACAAATATTTTACAAAAAACGGATGGAGAATTCTCCATCCGTTTTTTAGTCTTCTACTTATTATTCCTAGGTTACCGATTCCATTCGTTTTTCAGCATACTGTAAAAACACAGATCAGCATATTCTCCCGAAGGCAACAACTGTCCTTCACGCTCTATACCCTCTTTGGTAAAGCCTAAGCGTTGAGGAACTCTATTGCTCTCCGTATTCTCCACAGCACATTGAATCTTAACCCGGTTCATCCCCCATTCATTAAAAGCCCAAGTAGTTAAATGGGTAACCGCTTGAATAATCACCCCTTTTCCTTGATGATCAGGTAACAACCAATATCCTATCTCCGTTTTATTACTTTGCCTGTTTGTATTTACAAATCCTATTAAACCGGCTAATTGCCCCTCTTTCTCTATTACAAAAACAATATCACGACTTTCATAAGGCACAGACAGCGTTTCTTCAAGGAAACCAATCTCATCTTCCACCGATTGCATATAAGGCACAAAATAAAGCCATTTAGAGAAATACTCCCTATTTGTGTCTAATGCATTAAAAATAGCTTCAGCATCAGCTAATTGAGCCTCTCTAATACGGTATCCATTATCAAATTGATAGGTATGTTCTTTTTCTTTCATATCATTATTTTATAATTCAGAAATCAAATATAGATTATTCTTTTCTAAATGAAGAGAATGCGTCATTATTTTAGGAAAATCTTCTTCATGGTGAGTTACCATAATCAATGTTTTATCCGTTTGATTACAAAAATCGGCTATCAACTGTTTTACTCGTTGACAATGATAAACATCCAACCCATGAAAGGGTTCATCTAATATCAAAAGTTCGGGATTCTTAACAAAAGCCCTTGCTAACAGAGCTAAACGCTGTTCTCCACTGGAAATTTGCAGAAACGATTGCTCTTGTAAATGTTCTATCTGGAATAATCTCATCCAAAACAGACAAGAGGCCTGTTCTGCTTCTGTCGTTTTTTTATAAAGGCCTAAACTATCGTGTAATCCGGAGGCTACAATTTCTATTACCGGCAGATTCTTTAGGTAAGAACGGTGCATTTCGGGACTCAAATAACCTATTCTACTTTTTATTTCCCAAATACTTTCCCCTGTCCCTCTTCTTCTTCCAAATAAATGAATGTCTTGTGCATAAGATTGAGGATTATCGGCATAAATCAAACTCAATAGAGCCGACTTACCGGTTCCATTTTCTCCTGTTAATTTCCATTTTTCTCCCCTGTGAATAATCCAAGTTAAATCTTTAAGTAAATGCACTCCATCATAACCTAAATTTACGTTATTCAAACGTACAATTTCTGAATTTGTTTTTAGAAAAGAAGGAACCGGATTAAACAAAAAATCCCCCTCTTTTTTTACCTCACCTCTCCCCTTCTGAATCAATGTTGTTTCAAAAGAAAATTCTTCTTTATATTCTTTAAGAGTTAATTTCTTCTGTACTCTCTTTTGATTAACAGGCAAAACGTGAGTGATAAACTGAGGTAAAGTTTCCCCTGTAGGAATGACAAGAATAATCTGCAAATGAGGTTGTTTAGAGAGTCCATTTAGTAATTCCAAAAACAAGCCCCGGGTAGAATGATCTAATCCAATCAATGGGTTATCAAGTATTAAAATCCGTGGCCGCTTAAATAATGTCCTAGCTAATTGCACCTTTCTCAATTCTCCACTGGAGAGAAAAACCATTTTCTTCGGAAACAGATCCTTTAGATTAAATGAATCTATGATTTCTTGAGTAAATGCAGTATCTTCTTCTATTCCAATTCCCAGAAACTCCCTAACGGTTGGAAAATCATCAGTATCCCAACTATTCCAGCGCTGCTGGTAATAATAATTGGAATCTGCCACACCATACCCATCACGGAACTCCAAGTATTGAATATTTCCGTAAACGGAAGTAGATGCAGATGGGGTAAAATCATAAGTCAGCTCTCCTTTTCGCAAAGGATATTTACCTAATAAAGTAGATACCAAAAGACTCTTTCCTGAACCATTAGGACCTATGATGGCAATATGCTCATCCACCCCAAATTCAAAGTTCAGGCTGTTTTTTAAACGCATAAGTGGATGACTTACTTCGCCATCCACTATTCGTAAAGTAAATTGATTCATTCTCAATTGGGCTCAAAAACACACTCTAAAATGTTACAATTTATAAAGTGTATTCGCTTTTAATAAATCCACATTGGTTTCTTGCAATACCTCTATGCATTTCTGCATATCATTGGGACGAATCACCACATTTGCGTGGTCGTTATTGGCAAAAGAATACATATATTCAATGAACACTCCTTTATCTGAAAGCGATTTTAATATTTTTGCCAGCGAACCCGGAACATTAGGACAAGAAATACCAATGACATCAGTAACCTGAACAGCAAAATGTTTCTCTTTTAATACTTGATAAGCACGTTCAGGATCAGAAACAACCCCCCTTAAAATGCCAAAATCCGAGTTTTCAGCAATACATAAAGCAGATAGATTGATATTTTCCTCTGCCAATATTTGAGTAACTTCTGTCAGTCTACCGGATTTATTCTCTAAGAAAATAGATAATTGTTTAGCAATCATAGGCTTATAATTTTCGGTAATCAATAATTCTTTTAGCTTTACCCGTACTGCGCTCTATACTTCTGGGTTCTACAATCTTAACATCAACTCCCAGACCTAAAACACTATGCAGACGAGCTTTTAATTTATTCCTCAACATAATCATTTTATTGATTTCGTCCGAATAAAAATCAGATTTTACTTCTACACGAAGTTCCATTGTATCTGTATTATTAACCCGATCAATAACCAATTGATAGTGAGGCTCAAATTCATCTAACTCTAATATTACAGACTCTATTTGAGTTGGGAATACATTTACACCACGAATAATCAACATATCATCACTACGCCCCACAATCCGACTCATACGCACTAATGTACGACCACAAACACAACGCTCATAATCCAACGAAGTCAAATCTTTTGTCCGATAACGTAGTAAAGGCATTCCTTCCTTAGTTAAATGTGTAAAAACCAATTCTCCAATTTCACCGGGAGCAACAGGTTCTAATGTTATTGGATTGATGATTTCAGGAAAAAAGTGATCTTCGTTTATGTGCGAACCATTCTGGCACTGACACTCATAAGACACACCCGGACCCGCAATTTCACTAAGTCCATAAATATCATAGGCCTTTATTTTCAATCTATCCTCTATATCCAGTCTCATCTGCTCACTCCAAGGCTCAGCTCCTAATATAGCAATTTTCAGTTTAAAATCATCACGGGGAAGCCCTGAATCTTGTATGGCATCAGCTAAATAAAGAGCATAAGAAGGTGTAGAGCAAAGTACGGTAGAACCAAAATCGTGCATAATGGTAATTTGCTTATCCGTATTTCCACTTGAAGTGGGTATAACCGAGGCACCTATGTTCTCAGCTCCATAATGAGCTCCCAATCCTCCGGTAAACAACCCATAACCGTAAGATATTTGAAACGAATCGGTTCCATCAGCACCATAAGCAGTAAAAGCACGAGATAGACACTCAGTCCAAGAAAAAATATCTTTACGCGTATAACCAACTACAGTAGGTTTTCCAGTAGTACCTGAAGATGCATGAAAACGTGCAATCATGGATGTTGGAACGGCACACAATCCAAAAGGATAATTGTCTCTTAAATCTAATTTTGTAGTAAAGGGAAGTTTAACAATATCATCAATTCCTTGTATATCATCGGGAGTTAGGTTCAACTCCTGCATTTTTCTTCGATAAAAGGGCGTATTATGATATACATAATCCACCATTCGTTTCAATCGTATATCCTGAATTTTTCTTAATTCAGCACGATCCATGCTCTCAATACTTTCGTTCCAAATCATATAATAACTTACATTTTTTGCCGAAAGAATACTTCTTTCTATTATTTTTCATGCAAAGTAAAGGAATTTATTAATAATTAGAAAGCATATC
>CAZFXK010000147.1:0-4646 GCA_964522975.1 uncultured Bacteroides sp.
TAATACAAAGGTATTGAAAAACAATACACATTGAAATAGCTAATATAAGTTATTTACACGATAAACAAGGAATGAAAATGACAAAATATTCTTTCAAGCGAGGATATAATAAAATACCACAAGGTAAAGTAAAAGAAGTACGAGGAAAGATAATAACTGCTTTAGGTATATCAAAACCTTCTTTTTATTCACGACTACGTGGAGAGGTTATTCCAAAAATCACAGAATATAATGCAATTGAAGCAATCTTTCAAGATTATGGAATAGAGGATATCTGGGGTGAAAAATAAACGATTATGAGAACTGCCGAATTAACCAAACGAGAGTATGAAGTTGCCGAGCTATTGGCTTGGGGGCAGACTAAAAAAGAAGTGGCTGATAGACTTTTTATTAGCTATTACACAGTAGATAATCATACTAAAAATATTTTCCAAAAGACAGGGGTATCATCAGTGAATGGTTTGTCTGCTTGGTGGTTCTGTACTCGTTTCAAAATTTCATTTGACTTGTCTCCTCTTAAAAGAGCTGTTGTTGCAGGGTTTTTATTGCTCTGTATTCTTCCTAGAGAAATGATGAGCGACCAAGATACATTTAGGGTACGCCAAGGGAGGACACGAACTAGTGTAAGAGCTAGACGTGGTAGACGATCTAGAAGAGAGAGAGATTTTATAGCAGAATTTTAATACGAATAATATATCACTGCGTTCTTTGACATATTGAAGGAAATTTGAGTTGCAGGAGCATAGTAGCTGGATAAGCCGCGACCTATGCAGGGTGCAATGGTGATAGGTGGATATGTATAGAAAATCGTCCTTACTAGTAAGTATGCAGGTTGGGCGTCTGTATCGCTATTCACAGATATATACCCATAGTAAAGCGTGATGCAGTCAATCGGATTGACCTATGGGTTCTAATTAAAAAACAAACGACTATGAGATACTTAGAATTAGCTATGCCAATTATTATAGCGATGAGTTCGCTGTTTGGTATAATTCAGATGATGAGCCTTAGAGAGTGGCTCTTTGTATTATTCTTTCTAGCCATATTTGGAATGGCGGTGAGCGGAGCAGCATTAATAATTAAAGAGATTAGAGATGAAAAAAGAAGAGGTTGCAGGTAGACTCTACCAGGCTATATCATACAGAATTGAATACGATGCGTTGATGTGTGATGAAAGAGATGTATGTGTGGAGATTAGTTTAGGTGAATACCTAGCTAGTGTTACATTGGATATATGTTATAAGGATATCGGTCAGGGTAAGGTTTATCACGAGATACCTTACGTTGAGATTGATGAAGTGGTGGTAACAACATCAGATGGGTGTTGTGATGACATAGCAGACTATATACGTAGAGAGCTAGATTATGATGTAAAATGCATAAATGACAAATTAACAAGTGATGCACTATAATTTGCATAATAACGACATAGAAATCTAATGATTAAAGTTCTTATGCCATTTATTGTTTTTTTAATCTCTAGAGGAAGTGGGAGAAGTCCCCTTCCTCTTTTTTAATTTAATGACTATGACAGAAATTCAACAATTAGATGTGGAAGTTTTACATCAAAATTTAGTAGAAAAAACGAGTGTAGATATACAAGTAGCAACAGCTAAAAGGTATCCTAGGAATGTAGCACGTGTAAGAGACAGTGTTGTTGCACTAGTGACAATGGACAAAGATACAGCACAGAGTTGCTCGTATGCGTTACCTCGAGGAGATAAGCCAATTACAGGACCTTCGGTCCATTTGGCTAGAATATTAGCCCAGCAATACGGTAATATTAGAGCAGAAGCCAAAGTAGTTGAAATCACAGATAAACAAGTTGTAAGCCGTGGCACTGCCTGGGATTTAGAAAACAACTATGCTGTTGCCTATGAGGTCAGACGTTCGATTGTAGGCAAGTATGGTAGATACAGTGATGATATGATTACTGTAACAGGTAATGCCGCTAATGCCATTGCTTACAGAAATGCAGTATTATCGATTATACCTAAAGGTATTACTGAAAGTGCTTTAAAAGAAGCTCAAAAATTGATTACTGGAGACTTAGCAGATGATAAGGCCTTGGCTGAAAGAAGAAAGAAGGCAATAAATTACTTTAATTCCTCTTTTGGTATCACAGAAAAGGAAGTATTACAATTGTTGGGAAAGCAAAAAGTAGATCAAATTAAAGCTAAAGACATAGCTACCTTATTAGGAATACAACAATCTCTAGTCGATGGGGATACTACAGTTGATGACTTAATGTCTCCAATTCGTGGGGTAAAAGAAAAAATAGAGACAAAGAAAAAGATCATGAAAAATAAAAAAACAATAGACCTTCCATGAATAAGTACGCATTATACTCAGAGATAGAGTTAGAGGAGCTTTTTTCTCATTTTTTAATTGACTCATGGAGCTATAGCAAAGTTGCTTCATTCGCTCGTAATGAGAAAGAATTTGAACGGCACGAAATTTATAGAGAAAAGGGTAGGAGGTCGGCTAGTTCAATAGCAGGGAATGCTTATCATGAAGCTTTACGGTTTTATTTTGAAAACTATCAAAGAGGTATTCAGTGTTCTATAGTGGAGCTAGAACAGGTAGCATTTAATTATATAGATGAAGTTCCTGCTAATGTATGGAAGCTTCAGAAAACTACTCCAACTATAGAGGAGTGTAAAATTAAAGCTTATAAAGATGTAACCTCATTTATAAGGAATTTTTACGAAGAGCAATCTATATACACGGATGAAATTAGTGAGATACTAGGAGTGGAATTAAGGTGTGAGGAGTGGCTAACTATTAATGGAGTAGACATACCTCTACCTTGCCATGCAGTAATAGACCTAATTTTCAAGAAAAAAGATGGTTCAATCGTTATTGTTGACCATAAGACAAAGAGAGCTTATACAAATGATGAGGACCTTGCTTTTGTCTCAGGCAAGCAAGCAGTAACTTATATAAAGTGTTATGAATCAAAAACTAATAGCACGGTAAGCGAAGTGTGGTTTATAGAAAATAAAGCGTCGCAGAATAGGGATGGCTCACCACAATTAAAGAAGTTTGAAATAAAATTAGACAATGATACAAGAAAGCTTTATGAAGCTATTCTTTATGAACCCTTAAAAAGGATGTTAGAAGCGGTATCTAATCCTGATCATGTATATGTAATTAATGATAACGATAATTTTGTAGATAAAGCAGAGCTATACGATTTTTGGGCAAAAACATTAATAGCCGAAGTAGATGATTTTGAGATTCCAGAAAGCAAAAAAGATTTGCTTAGGAATAGACAGAAAAAAATACGAGATGCATCCTTGGCTACTGTTAACCCTAAGGTAATAACATCATTTAGAGATAATGCAGCTGCATTTATCACATACGATTTAACTAATAAAAATATGACTAACGGAGAGAGAATAGAGCATTTATTAAGGACATTTGGAGTGATTACTAGGGTGGCTCATGAAATAGAAGGGTATTCTAGTAACACTTATTTAGTTGAAGTGTCAGCAGGGGTAAAGATATCAAGTATAATGAAATACAGACTTGATATTGCTAGTGCATTAAATGTAAGTTCGGTAAGGATTGGAAACAACTTAGTGGTCCATCGAGGCAAATCTTATCTATTTATCGAGTCTCCAAAGAAAAGAACAGAGACATTGTATTGGAATGAGAAGTATCTAAAAGCATTGAAGATACCGATTGGAGTGGACAATTATGGCAACACGGTAATATGGGATTTAGATAATCACTCTACACCTCATATGTTAATTTGTGGAGCCACAGGGAGTGGTAAATCTGTATCTATACAATCTACTATAGAGTACGCGTTATCTGCAGGGATTAAGGATATTACCTTATTTGATCCAAAGTACGAATTCTGTTCTTATGATCAAAGAATTAAAGTTTACAATGAAATTGAAGAGATAGAAGAACAAATGAAATTACTTGTTGATGAGATGCAGGAGAGAGCAAAATCTGGAGTGAACACAAAGAAGCTTATCATATTTGATGAATTTGCCGATGCAGTTGCAGCTTCTCGAGTAGGTGCAGATTTAGACATTAGAGAAGAAGTACAGGTTGGCTATTATGCCCCAAAGAAAATTTATGGAATGCTAGCTCAGCCAGAGCCAAAGTTTGAAATAAGGGTAACAGGAAGATTGAAGTCTTTAGAAGAGAATTTGAAAATTCTACTACAAAAAGGCAGGTCGTTAGGTTTTCGAATAATAGCAGCTACACAGCGAGCATCAGTTAATGTAATAACAGGAGATGCAAAGGTAAACTTCCCTGTACAGGTTTGCTTTAGAGTTCCTAAGGAAATAGACTCTAAAGTAGTATTAGATGAACCTGGAGCAGAAACTTTAGGAGGAATGGGTGATGGCTTAATGCGATCTCCTGAATATATTGATTTAGTTAGATTTCAAGGATTTTATAAAAAATAATATGGAAGTAATAAGCAAAGATACTCCTATATGGCAACTAACAGTAGGTCAGTTCAAAGAGTTATTGAAGTCAACTACAAATGTTGTTATAAAGAAAGAGGAGGAGAAGAAGAAAATATATTATGGGCTAGATGGATTAGCAGAAGTATTAGGATGTGGAAGAACAAAGGCTTCACAAATTAAGAATAGTGGAGTCATAGATGATGCAATAACTCAATA
>CAZFXK010000148.1:0-4623 GCA_964522975.1 uncultured Bacteroides sp.
TCTATATAGATACTTGCACTGTGTGTTTTTGAAAGTTCACTTCAAATTACGTATGTTTTTTAGATGATACAATAAATCCATATAAAATTAGAATATGAATTAATATCCAGTATATAAACTAGTCCATAGTGTCATTATTTAATGATTTTTTTGTCACCCAGGAATTTAACAGAGCTTTATGTTTATGATAGAAAACTTTTACTCCTACTTCCGGATTTTTATCCAAGGAAATATCATCTATGAGTTCTCCGATTAGTTGATCATTTAATTTGAATTTCCTGAAATATTGGGTGATATTTGGTTGTTCTTGAGCAAACCCTTTACGCGAAACAATCCTTATTTCATCTGTTGGATAAATTTTTTTAGGATCATCTAGGGGTTTTAAGTCGAACATATTCCACATATGATGAGGTTTCCAACCTGTAATTATAATCCATTCATTATTTGATATTGCTCGCTTTGTAGCAGCAAGCATAGATGTTTCGGATGAACTAATTTGAGTATACTCTAATCCGTATTCTTTTATCGCTATTTCTGTATTGTTATGGACACCTGCCCCAGCGGCAATGCCATATATTTTTCCACCTTCAAATTTATCTTTATTCTCATTTAATTCTTCTATGGAATTGATATCAACATAGCTGGGAACAACCAGTCCTGTGATGCCATTATTATAAATGACACCTAAAACATCCAACTGATCTCCGAAACGCTTCCAGTAATACTCATGCGTGTGCGGAAGCCATGCATCCATATAGATGTCGGCATCTCCTCTTGAAATAGCAGCAAATATGGGCCCCGGTTCAAGCCTTTTCAGCGTTACAGTATAGCCATTCTCTTCTAAAACAAGCTTGGTTAGATAAGTCATGGCAATTCCTTCCGTCCAATTTGGGTATAGAATCAATACATCCTGTTTGTGCCTTCTTTCACATCCTGTTACGATTAAGAGGATGAGTATGATTTGTATGGATAATAGTACTTTTTTCATTATTTTTCTCCTTCTGTATTTTTTATGGCTTGTGTCATTCTATCAAGAATAATTGCTAAAATAACTATGCAAAGTCCGGCCTCGAACCCCAACGCTACATCAGCTTGTTGAATACTTGCATACACACTTTCGCCAAGTCCTCCGGCACCTACCATAGAGGCTATAACCACCATAGAAAGAGCAAGCATTATGACCTGATTAACCCCAGCTAATATTGTTGACATAGCCAAAGGTATTTGTACCTTGAATAAAGTTTGATTCTTTGTACATCCAAAAGCAGTAGATGCCTCTACAGTTTCTTTGGGTACTTCAATGATGCCTAAAGTAGTCATTCTAACAGCAGGAGGTAATGAAAAAATGACAGTAGCTAATACCCCCGGGACATTACCCACTGAGAAGAAAAGTATAGCAGGAATCAAATAGACAAAAGCAGGCATTGTTTGCATGAAGTCCAGAATAGGCTTTACTATTGCATTAGCCCTTGAGTTCCTTGCACACCAAATACCTACTGGAATTCCTATTATCAAAATAATTATCGTAGCAACAAGAACTAGTACAAAAGTATCTATCATCTCATCCCAATAACCCATAAAGTAAATCAAACTCAGTCCTAGAACACAAAATAGGGGAAGATCAAAATAAAATCTCCAGTTTTTAGTTGTTATCTGAAATTTACTAAAGCTTTTGTTCTTTATGAAAAATGAACCTAAAGCAAATAATGCAATAACTATAAAAAAAGGAATAGCTATCAACGTTTCTTGTAATACATCTACCGTGTTTTCTATCATTATGGTTATTTGTCTGAAAATGGGTGCTCCTACACGAGATAACCAATCGACAAATAGTTCAATATATTTTCCTATATTCATTTTATTCGTTTTATTTCTTAATTAACATCAGTCAAATCTGTTCCCGTAACCATGGATACAACATCAATATGATTCACAAATCCAAGTATCCTTCCATCATCCTCTCGCACTACCGGAATGGGATATTTTTGATCAATAAAGAAAGGTAACAGGTCAGTAACGTGGCTGTCCGGAGAAACTTGAGGAGTATTAATGATGATCTTTTGCATATCATTGTCGTTTTTTTCCAAGAGATGCTTAACATCTTTTTGACGTATATATCCTTTAAATACTCTTTGTTTATCTTCAACAGCCATAAATCTAAAGCCATTTCGGTTCATCATTCTATTTGCATAGGCAGGCCCATCTTTTCCCAAAACTATCCGTTCTCGAAAAGGCCTCATAATGGTTGATGCCGAAATCACTTTACCCATATCAACATTTCCAATAAATTCTTCAACGTAATCGTCTGCCGGATTTAATAGAATTTGATCGGGCTCTCCCTGTTGTACAATTACACCATCTTTCATTATGGCAATACGGTCTCCAAGTTTTAGTGCTTCATCCAGATCATGTGTAATAAATATGATTGTTTTTTTAAGCTTTTTTTGAATGTCCATTAAATCATCTTGCATTTGTAGTCTTATTAATGGATCCAAAGCACTAAATGACTCATCCATAAGCAGGATGTTAGAATCTGTGGCAAGTGCCCGGGCTATTCCAACACGTTGTTGCATGCCGCCACTTAATTCATTGGGATAGGAGTTTTCATAACCTGTTAGGCCAACCATATCTATCATTTCTTTGGCTTTTGCTATTCTTTCTTCCTGAGGTGTTTTTTGGATTTCGAGCCCAAAGGCGATATTATCAAGAATCGTTTTATGAGGCATTAACCCAAAATGTTGAAAGACCATGCCGACTTCCTTTCTTCTAAAGTTCAGCAGTTCTTTTTTACTCATTTTTGTTATGTCTTTACCCTTTACCTCAATTGATCCTTCAGTGGGTACATTTAGCATGTTAAAACATCTTAGTAAAGAAGATTTTCCACTTCCCGAAAGTCCCATAATTACAAATATTTCCCCTTCTTTAATGGAAATGTTAACATTGTTCACAGCAATGATGCTGTTTGTTTTCGATTTGATATACTCTTTTTCCCGTCCTTTCTTTAACATTCGCATAGCTTGTCTTTTTTCGGAGCCAAATATTAAGAACAGGTTTTTTACTTCTATTAGATTACTCATGATTTTTCTGTCTAAATTTTAATCTTTTGTCTGTTTTAAAAATAATATCCAATATTGATATTGAATCTTCCATTCCATCTTGCATTATCACTGCCTTTTGCCAATCCTGAAAAAGAGCTGGAAAACCAAGGTTGATTTTTCCCTATGGCATAATCTATATATGTGTAAATGGGACCGGTTGTTATCATCATTCCGGGAACAATATGATGTGTTCCGCTATAATCTTTTATTTTTTTATCAAGATATGCATAATCAAAATAGGTTGAAATGCTCTGAATGAATCGGTTGTTAATAGGAATAGTATATGATACTCCTGCAACATAAATTACTCCTTTTGAAGCAACATCGTAAGCAGAACCATAAGCAGCCATTTGTACAGCATCAAGTTTATTACCCAAATCAGAGCGAGAATTGTAATTGTATCCAACGATTTCTCCTTTAAAATTCCAATTCTTATAATCATATACTGTATGAAAGGCCCAATTTATACCCCAATTGCTTTTGTCTAATGTTTTATTGTATATACGGCCAATTTGTGCTGATACTCCTAACTCTAGTTCATTGGTGACCTGATATCTTATTCGTGTATTGAATTGGTCTAATTCTCTAATATTTGCATTTACAATATCTCCATTAACCATACCTGTTGTATTTATTATAGCATAGGAATAGCGTCCATTTCCAACCGAACTATCTTCTCCTTTTATTGGTCCAGAGGGAGATGCCTGACGAAAATAAGCTAAGTCAAAAGTCCATTTATTGAGTGTATTGGTTATTCCCATACCTATGGCGTGCCTGTCTTCAAGCCCTAAGTAATAGGGTAATTGAAAGAACCAGTTGTGAGAGGCATATCCAGCTATGCCAAACGGCTTTTGTATGATTCCTAGTTTTGCATACCATGCTTCGTCAATTTTGTAACCAATATATGCATGACGAAAAAAGTGAGTCTTGGACTCAGGATAAAAACGATATTGTAAACTCAGATCAAAACCGGCTTTATGGGCATCTGCCGTAAGCATGAAAACATCAAATAGGGCAGAAATATCCAATGTTTTTTCGCTTTTTTCAAAATTCTTTACGATGGTATTGAAGCGAATTGATCCCCCGAATTTTAGAAAATCCTTCTCTTTTTCTACATCTTTAGAGAACACATTTTGACCGAATAGAATAAGTAATGAAATAAAATAAATTTTTTGTATCATTTTCTATATATTATATATGATATGTATATCAACACATCATGTTAATTTATACAATAAGGACAGAACATTTCGTGATATGTTCAGAACACTTATTGTGAAAGCATAACGACAGATATTTTGGACGTACGAATTATCGCTATTTGCCCATTGAAGCTTTTGAGCCTATTTTATGTCATGCAATGAATAAAAATACAAGCTTCAATTTCTTAACAAAAGTAGTTGGGTACTACTTTATTCAGTTGACTCAAACCTATTATCAAATTAGGTATATCTAAAACTAAGCAGGTGCAAAGGTACAAAAAACATTAACTTATTCCGAATTCGATGGCTTTAGATTTAAAATG
>CAZFXK010000149.1:0-4590 GCA_964522975.1 uncultured Bacteroides sp.
CGTTCATCGCGACTGAGCGATAGGCTTTTCCAAGCCAAGCACTTGATCTTTTTGGTATACCTTTTTCTATCAAGAGAAAAAGGTAGTATTTAGGATAGAAAAGGAGTTTTCTAAAACTCATTCTTGCTTACAAAAGCAAAAGCGTTTATTCCTTTTTCCCTTGATAAACAATTGAAAAACCAAACTATTCTTTTACTTTAACAAACCCTATTCAGAAAAAAAAAGAAACGCCTTTGCTTTCTAATAAATTATGTGCTACTTTTGCCTCTTTATCAAGAGAGAGAACGATTAGTACTAAATTAAGAAATATCACTACAACTCTTTATTTATGACAAATAAAACTACTTGGAAAAAAAAGGGAGTAAAACTTTTATTATCCCTCTTTATGCTAAGCCTTATCATATTAGGGAATACATCCTGCCAATCGTATAAAAACATTCCTTATCTACAAAATTCGGAGTTTATGCTCCCTGATTCTGAGACACACCCTTTATACGATGCACGCATACAACCCAAAGATATATTGACGATTAGTGTACATACCACCAATCCGGAAGCCTCTTTACCTTTTAATCTGACGGTAGCCAATACACAATACCAGCAAGGAAGAAGCGGGGCAATAACGAGTCAAGCAGCTTTATTACCCTATCTGGTTAATAATGAAGGGAGAATTGACTTCCCGGTAGTTGGAGAAATAAAGGTAGGAGGATTAACAAAGAACGAGGCAGAAAGTGTTATAAAAGAGGCCTTGAAATCTTATTTAACCGAAGAGCCCATTGTTACCATACGAATGGAGAATTATAAGATTACTGTTTTAGGAGAAGTGGCACGCCCCAACACCTTCACCATTGCCAATGAGAAGGTAAACATCTTTGAAGCCTTAGCTATGGCCGGAGATATGACCGTATATGGTATCCGGGAAGATGTGAAGTTGATTCGGGAAAACGCTAAAGGTCAGCAAGAGATTGTTTCCTTGAATTTAAATGATGCATCCATCACACGCTCGCCCTATTACTACTTGCAGCAAAATGATATTTTATACATCACTCCGAATAAAGTCAAAGCCAAAGATTCGGACATAGGACGCACCACATCCATGTGGATTTCAGCAACTTCCATCATAATTTCGTTAGCCAGTTTAATTGTCAATATTGTACGTTAAACAGATTAAGAAATAGAAAGAAGAGAATAAACAGTTTAAGAAAACAGATTAAGATGAATAGCTCGGAACAAAATACTCCTTCTCCTTTACATCACGAGAATGAAAACGAGGAGATTGATTTAAAAGAAATACTATATAAAGGAATAGAACATTGGCGTTGGTTTGTGATAGGGGTCGTCCTGGCACTTATCATTGCTTTCGTTTATATCTGGCAGACTACTCCCATCTATGAGGTGGAAGCCAAGGTCATTGTAAATGAAGAGGGACAGCCCAGTGTCAATTTAGGAGGCGTAGAACAAATCTTAATGATGCGCACGCCCAAGGGAAACTTGGATAATGAGATAGAAATTATCCAATCGCACTCCTCACTTCTAACAACCATAGAGGAATTAGGACTTTACATTCGCACCTATGATGAAAGTAAATGGATAACAAAAGAGCTCTATAAGTCAGCCCCTTTACACGTGGACCTTTCTCCAATGGAAGCAGCCAAACTCTTGGACCCCATAGAAATAGAATACACCCTTTATCCCAACCAGTCGCTTTATGTAAAAGCCTATCCGAAAGGAGAACAGAAAAATAAAGAGATGATACGAGAGGCTACCTTCGAAAAACTTCCAGCTGTACTCTCCACTCCGGTAGGAAACATCACCTTTTCCTATCCTGCTACAGAGAATAAAAAAGAGATTCGAGTGGACTCTCTATCCATTGCTTCCTCGGAAACGGAAGAGATGGAAGAGCAACGTTATAAGGTAATCATCCAACAGCCACAGGAAACGGCTAAAATCTGGTCTAAAAAATTAATAGTGGCTCCAACGGATAAAAAAACCACCATTGCCCGAATGGTAGTAGAAGAGAACTTGCCTGAACGTGGGATAGATTTTTTGAATACATTAATCCGGGTTTATAATAGGAAAGCCAACGAAGCAAAAAATGAAGTGGCGAAAAAAACGGAACAGTTCATTGATCAGCGTGTCCGAATCATTGACAAAGAATTGGGCAGTACAGAGGAACAGTTGGAACAATTCAAACGAAGTGCCCGAATGACCGACATTGCCAGTGATGCTCAAATGGCATTAAGCGAAAGTTCGGAATATGAGAAAAAACGGGTGGAAAATGAAACGCAGATTCAACTCATACAGGCACTGAATGAATATGTAGTTCATCAAGGAGAGGAACCGGCCATCCTTCCGGTTAACGTAGGGATTGTGAATCCTTCATTAGTAGCTTTGATTGGACAATACAATGAATTGGTGATTGAACGAAACCGTTTATTGAAAAGTTCATCAGAAACCAATCCGGCCGTAATCAATGTAAACTTAACATTGGAATCATTACTGACCAGCATAAAAGCCACCATCAGCAGTGTGCAAAACGGACTGATAATAACCAAACAGACTCTAGACGAGCAAGCGGGGATCTATACTCAACGAATTAGTGATGCACCGGCCAAAGAACGCCAATATGTAAGCATCAGTCGTCAACAGGAAATTAAATCGGGACTTTACTTAATGCTACTTCAAAAGAGAGAGGAAAACGCCATTGCCTTAGCTGCTACGGAAGACTTTGCCCGCATCATTGATCCGCCCATGATGGCAGGGACAGGTCCTGTTGCTCCTCGAAAAGCAATGATTTTAATGAGTGCACTACTTTTAGGCTTACTCTTCCCTACCCTATTGATTTTTGCTAAGGAGTTCTTCCAAAACCGGATTACTTCTTTAGATGAGATAGAACGTAAATCGAAGCTGCCTATTATGGGTAAATTATACAAACAAGATAAGTTATCGCACCCCGTGGTAGTACGTGCCAATGAAAACTCCTTAATTATGGAGCGATTCAGAGATTTACGAACAAATATACTCTTTATTCTAGGAGAAGAAAATCAAAAAGTACTTTTGGTTACCTCTACGGTTCCTGCTGAAGGAAAGACATTTACCGCTGTGAACTTGGCTGCCAGTTTAGCTCTTCTAAATAAAAAGGTACTTATTGTAGGATTAGATATCCGTAAGCCTCAATTAGCTCTCATTTTTGGGTTTGCTTCACAAAGCAAAGGAGTGACTGATTATCTATCGAATCCAAACTTAGACCTAGGTTCCTTGATACATAAGATTCCGGATTATCCTCATTTGGATGCACTCCATGCCGGAACCATTCCTCCTAATCCTTCTGAATTATTGTCTAAACAAGCTTTAGATGATCTTTTTGAAAATCTACGCTCTCAATACGACTATATCATCATTGATTCGGCTCCCATTGGTTTGGTTACGGATACGCGACTTGTAGCACGTGTGGCAGATGCTTCACTCTATGTATGCCGTGTGGATTACTCCTATAAGAGCAACCTTGACATCGCCAATCAATTCTACGCCGAAAAGAGACTTCCCCAAATGGGCTTAGTGGTCAATGGGATAGACTTAGACAAAATGAGACGTTACGGCTATGGATATGGTACTTATGCTTATGGAATGGAAGAAGAGCCTAAAAAGAAATTATTCTCATTGAGTAAAAAGTTAAAAAGATAAGTAAGGGGTATGAAAAAACGCTTAGTCATAGCTATTGATTTTGATGGTACCCTTGTAGAGCATCGTTATCCCAAGATAGGAGAAGAGATACCTTTTGCGGTTGATACCTTGAAAATGATACAGGCAGAAGGACATCGGTTAATTTTATGGTCGGTACGCGAAGGTTCTCTTTTAGATGAAGCGGTCATTTGGTGTAAGGAAAGAGGACTGACATTCTATGCTGTTAATAAAAACTATCCGGAAGAAACACCGGAGGATGAGCTCTATTCCCGCAAACTAAAAGCGGATCTTTTCATTGATGACCGAAATGTGGGTGGATTACCCGACTGGGGAATTATCTTCCAAATGATAAGCAAGAACAAATCGTTACAAGAGATTCTTCTCCAGTCTATGATGGGTGAGGATTCTCAACCACAAAAAAAGAAATGGAAATTATGGAAATGATTCTTATTAAAGAATCATTTTTATTTTTAATAAAATATCCTTAAAAAAAGGACTTCTAACCATTAAGAAAATTTATTTTTAGTGCCCCCTTTCTATTATTAAATTCACATTCCTACTCAGTAGAACTACCTTTTTCTCTTGATAGAAAAAGGTATACCAAAAAAGATCAAGTGCTTGGCTTGGAAAAGCCTATCGTTCAGTCACGATGAACGGAAGGCTAAAACTCGCTGCACTCAAACAGCTTGGCCTTCTTGTCGTTCCCTGCTCCCTGACTCTTTTACGGCTTTCTCCAAGAGAGCACGTTAGAGGAATCTTCTTTGTTAGTCAAAGAACTATTTTATAGAAAATTTCTTTTCTATTCTTAAATCTACCTTTTTGCCTTGACGCAAAAAGATATAGCAAAAAAGTCAAGTGCTTGGCTTGGAAAAGCCTATCGCTCAGTCGCGATGAACGGAAGGGCAA
>CAZFXK010000150.1:0-4579 GCA_964522975.1 uncultured Bacteroides sp.
CCCTGGACCCATTGATTAAGAGTCAATTGCTCTACCAACTGAGCTATGAGTGCATTGGTATTATTGATTCTATTGCAAAAGTATAAGTTTTATTTTATCGCACAAAGTAAAAATAGAGAAATTATAATCTTTTTTTATTTTTCAAGAATGGATGATTCTTTTGATTGACAAATAATCATTTCTTTTCCATTGTTATTTATTTGATAGAGAGGAGAAGGGGTTGTTCTTTTTAGTGGCTCTATTTGTATGTCTTTTCCAACACGTATTCCTTCTGTTCTTAATCGGTATTCTATCGTTTTATAGACCAGCTCCGGATGATTGTTGTCGCGACTTAAATGGCATAACCATACGTAGTAAAGGTCTTCTCTATAATTTTTGGCTAAAAAATCAGCTGTTGCTTGATTGCCTAGATGACCAAAGGGGCTTGTAATTCGATCTTTTAAGTATGCGGGATAGGTTCCCATGCGAAGCATTTCTTCGTCATAGTTAGATTCAAGAATCAAGTAGTTGGCTTTAGCAATGTATTGAGAGGCTGTTGGTGTTATTTCCCCTAAGTCGGTAAGAAATGCAAAATTAATTCCATTAATGTCAATGGAGTAGCCTACATTATCAGTTCCGTCGTGGGGCACTTCAAAAGATTCAATTCGAAAGTCCTCTAAATAAAAAGGTTCTTGTTTCTCTAAATAACGTACACTTCCATTTAATTTTATTCGCATACAATAATTCTCATTTATGCCTTTATGAACTTCTTTTGTAGCATAAACTGGAATATGTAATTTTTCACCTAACATACCAACCCCTTTAATATGGTCGGCATGATCGTGGGTAATAAATACGGCACGAATGGTTTCCATGCCGATGTGGTGTTGTTTTAGTGTCTTTTTAATTCTACGGGCACTGATACCGGCATCAATTAGAATACCGTAAGAATCAGTTCCCAAGTAGTAACAATTACCGCTGCTACCACTTGCCAAGCTCATAAAATGGATCGTCATTACAAAAGATTTTTATATGAAACAGCAAAGGTCATGTCTGAATTTTTTAGCAATCTTACAAAGATACATAAAAAGAATATCTATTGATTATCTTCTTTCTTTTTATCTAATCTTTTTGTGATTTGAGTAAACAGCAATAAAGCAATGGCTGCTGTCAATCCGATGACTGCAAAGTAATACCAGATATAGTGAGCATTTGCGCTAGCAGCTTCCCATGCTTCCCGAGTATCAAACAGTGCCGGATCGGGGCAGTATTTAGTTAGTAATGCTCCTGCTATCCCAAAACCAAAGATAGAAGATAGGAAAGAATGCAAATGGCTAAATCCAAGATACATACCTTCTTCTCCCTTAGGAGCTTGTAATGAAAAGTATTCAAGATAACGAGGGGAAATAAAACATTCGGCTAAGGCTTGTACAGCAATTCCCAGAATCATCATCAGCGTTATGTTTGTCATTCCGGGTAGTAGTGGTGCGCCTAGAAGATTTCCACAAGCCATCAGTAGAGCTGATATAGGGATTAAAAACATCCCAATGTTAATTGAAGTTATAGCGTTACGTTTGGCCATTAATCGGGTAATAAAACTAACACAAATAACAACAACCAAGGGATTTACATTGGCAATCCATCCCGGCCGTGCTTCTTCTCCTGCTAAACGGATAACATACTTAGGCATCGTAGCATAAAGTTGTTGTTGTACCATCCAGAAACCTGTAACAATTAAAATTAAGATTAAAAGTCTCCAGTTGGTTATGATTCGAAGAAAACCTTGGCCAATTTCTTGCATGCTTTTTCCTTCTCCAACAGTGTGTGCAGATCGATATAGAACAATAACTGCAAGTAGGGCGGCAAGAGTCATGATTCCTGAAAAGTAGTTAATGAAGATGTAGGCTTCATCCCCCATAGCACTTCTTAGTGGATCGATGATGGTTTTACCGGTAAATGCTCCAATATTTACCATCATATAAAAGACGGAATATCCTCTTGCACGATTTGCTTCAGTGGTTTCACGTGCTATGGATGCAGATATGATGGATTTTATAAATGAACCTCCTACCATTAAACAAAGTAAAACAGGCACAATCAACCAACGTTCGGTACTTTGTATTAGTCCGGTAAAATGTGTGGTCTGACTATAAGAGACTAATCCTACAGATTCAAGAAGGGTGGGGAGTATTGCGAGTGAAAAGTAGCCAAGAGTTAATAAAGAGAAAGCGATGATCATGGATTTCCTAAACCCGATTTTATCTGCATAGGCTCCTGTAAACATAGGTAATAAGTAAAGTCCACCCGAAAATAACCCTGAAATGGTTCCGGCTTCTATGTCATTAAAACCCAGAATATTGGAAAGGTAAAGGGTTAGTACTATAAAAACAGCATAATATGCCATTCGTTCCAATAACTCAACAACATTACTAACCCAAAAAGCCCTTGAAAACCTTATCTTCTTAACTTGTGTCATAATTTCATTTTTCGTAAAAAGCGTTAAAGATAAAGATAATTTAATTGCAGATGCAATAAGAACACATTATTATTTGAGAATAAAGCGCTATGTGTAATTACTTCTTTTTAGAGAATCGTTCGTTAAGAATATCTTCTAACTTTAATAGTTCATCTCTATATTGTGCGGCCTCCATAAATTCCATTTTTTTAGCCGCCTCTTTCATTATTTTACGTGTACGCTCAATGCTTTTTGTCAGTTGGGCTTTATCCATATATTGTACAATGGGATCGGCAACCAAACCGGATGTTTCCTGTTCTATATAAGCTCCTTGTTCTATTCGTAAATCTTTATGTTCGCTGAACACCGATAAATTCCTTGCTTTTTTAATCTGTTGAGGTGTAATGTTATGTTTTTCATTATAGGCCATTTGTTTAGCCCGCCTACGGTTCGTTTCATCTATCGTTAATTGCATACTGTTGGTTATTTTATCTGCATACATAATAACCATTCCATTTATGTTTCGAGCCGCACGTCCTGCCGTTTGAGTCAGTGAGCGATGAGAACGAAGGAACCCTTCTTTGTCTGCATCTAAAATAGCTACGAGAGATACCTCGGGTAGGTCCAATCCTTCCCGTAGAAGATTCACACCAATCAATACATCATAGAACCCTTGACGTAAATCATCCATTATCTTTACTCGTTCCAGTGTATCTACATCACTATGGATATAGTTGCAATGAACTCCGTGGTCAAGTAAATATTCGGCTAATTCTTCAGCCATTCGTTTCGTTAGGGTTGTAATGAGAACTCGTTCTTTCCGTTCCACACGAAGTTGAATTTCTTCCATTAAATCATCAATTTGATTCATACTGGGACGAACTTCAATTTTAGGATCTAATAATCCGGTAGGGCGTATCACCTGCTCTACAATAATACCTTCCGATTTTTTTAATTCATATTCGGCGGGAGTGGCACTTACATAAATTACTTGTTGGGCTTTCTCCTCAAATTCTTCAAATTTTAGCGGACGATTATCTAAAGCAGCAGGTAACCTAAATCCATACTCCACTAAATTTTCTTTTCTGGAGCGGTCTCCTCCATACATAGCCCGTATTTGGGGAATACTAACATGACTTTCATCAATGACAATTAAAAAATCATCCGGAAAGAAATCCAGTAAACAATAAGGACGAGTACCCGGTTCTCTACCATCAAAATAGCGTGAATAGTTTTCAATACCCGAACAATGTCCTAATTCGCGTAACATCTCCATATCATAAGTAACCCGTTCATATAGGCGTTTTGCCTCATAAGGCTTTCCTATAGATTCAAAATGAGCTACTTGTTTAGTTAAATCATCTTCAATTTGATGAATGGCCCTAATCGTACCCTCTTTAGTGGTCATAAAAAGATTGGCCGGATAAATTTTATACGAATCAAAGGGAGCAATGGTAGCCCCGGTAATGGGATCCACTTCTTCAATTAAGTCCACTTCATCTCCCCAGAATACCACACGTAGAATATGATCGGAATAGGCCAGATAAATATCTACCGTATCACCTTTTACTCTAAAATTTCCACGGTTTAATTCCAAATCATTACGGAGGTAAAGACTATTAACCAATTTGCGTAGAAATACATTCCGATTGATTGTTTTTCCTCGTTCTATTTCAATTACATTTTCATAAAAATCAGCCGGATTTCCCATACCGTAGATACAAGATACCGATGAAACAACCAATACATCTTTTCTGCCGGAAAGAAGAGAAGAGGTGGTCGCTAAACGTAGTTTATCAATTTCATCGTTTATGGCTAAATCCTTTTCTATATAAGTGTCTGTGCTTGGAATATAGGCTTCGGGTTGATAATAATCATAATACGACACATAATACTCTATGGCATTATTAGGAAAAAAATTCTTGAACTCACTATAGAGTTGAGCGGCTAATGTTTTATTGTGACTTAAAATTAATGTCGGCTTGTTTATATTTGCCACTACGTTAGCTATGGTAAAAGTTTTACCCGATCCGGTAACGCCCAATAGTGTTTGTCCGGGGATATTGCTTTTTATCCCTTCTGTGAGTTGTTTTATGGCTTCCGGTTGATCTCCGGTTGGCTTAAATTCCGATGTTAATTCAAATT
>CAZFXK010000151.1:0-4357 GCA_964522975.1 uncultured Bacteroides sp.
CCTATTACATAACTATCGTGGTTATGCCCCGGCATTATTATAAGCTCTGCATTGGGCAAGGTTGTTACCATAGATGAATAGAGTTCCGGCTTAAAAAGATCGTACTCAGCAGCAACAATAAGTGTAGGTGTGGTCACATTACGAAGTTGTTTCAATTCAATATTCGGTTGTTCTAACATAAGCTTGAGTAACGGATTCTCTGTTTTCTTGTATTCACCTAATAACTCTTTAATATATTCCTCTTTAAAATCAGAAGGTTGAAGATTTACACCTAACAACACCATTTTTCTAAATAATTTTGGATTGTCTATGGCAAGTGTAAGAGCTATGATTGCCCCGTCACTAAAACCTACTATCGATACCTCTTTCAGTTTGAGTATTTTGATGAATTCTTTTAGATCCTTTGCCATACTCGCATAGGAATAATCATCGGTTTTACTACTTTCGCCATGATTGCGACTGTCAATGGCATATACCGTATAGTCTTCTTTCAGTAGCTTACCCAGTTTGTCGAAGATGTGATGGTCTTCACCATTTCCATGCAGTAAAATAAGAGGAAACCCGTTTCCATGTTTTGTATAGTTTAGTTGAATGTCTCCGATAGTGATTTTCATACTCCATTTTCTGTTTTTATAATGAAAGCAAGGCAATGAAAAAAACAGGTCCCAGACCGAACCCTCTTTTGTCCCAGACCGATTGAGGTTATAACCCAGACCGAACAGCACTCGCTCCCAGACCTAAAAAAAACCGATTAAAATAATTTATTGCCAAGCAATAGCCTCTCCTAGCTTTCTTTCTCCTAAATTAAAGACACAAATCTTAGCATCATCATGAATAGAACCTCCTACTTTCTTTTCAACGGGCACAGTAGTCCGTAAAAATTGAATGGGGCGTTCTTTTTTCTCCTTCTTTTCTTCCTCAGTGATTTGAGGATATTTACCGGCTAATTCAACCAGTGTAAGGTCGGCAATTGGAGAAACCGAAACCAACTCTCCTTTTTCATTTGTGGATACATTTCTCTGTTCATATTTAATGATGGCATCGGTAATTGGAAAATAGACACGATAAAATGAACCATCACTTGCAAAATAGTATTGTCGAGTAGCTGTATTTTTTGTGACTTCGGCTAACTCTTTGATTTCAATAAATTCATCTTGCGTTTGAGCCTTATAGGTATTGTACCCTATTACCTTAATGGCTTTCGTGTCTTTTGATATGCTATCGGCCAATGTTTTTTCCAGTCCTTTTACCTTTTTCAGAAAAACTTGGCTCTGTTCTTCTTTTTCCCCTTTACAACCCAAAATAAGTAAAGTTAAAATGAACATTGTAAGTACGGAACCGATTGTGTTTGAATTCTTTTTCATTGTTTTTTCATAAAATTATAAACAAAATAGGCATAAAACAAAAAATAGATTTACATATATGTTGTTATTTCACAGTTTTAACTTTACTTTATTTTAAAGTACACTTACATTTAATAAATGAATATTTTCCCTACATTTGTGTCTTTACGAAAAAGCAAATAAAATAAGCAAATGGATACTTTTATTCCTTTAATAAGTCAAAAAGCGAACCTTCCAAATCAAAAGATATCAGCTACTCTTAAATTACTTCAATCCGGTGCCACTATTCCTTTTATTAGCAGATATAGAAAAGAAGCAACCGGAGGTCTTAATGAAGTTGAAATAAAAACCATTGAAATTGAGTATAATCGATTACAAGAATTGGTTAAACGTAAAACAACGATTTTAAATACGTTAAAAGAACTAGAGAAGTTAACTCCCGACTTGAACCGAAAAATTGAAGAAACATGGGATGCAACTTCATTAGAAGATTTATATTTACCCTATCGACCTAAAAGACGCACACGTGCAGAAAAAGCCAGAGAATTAGGCTTAGAACCGTTAGCGGAAATTTTATTCAAACAAAAACCAATCGATACCACTCAAATTGCATCTCAGTTTTTAACAGAAGAAATAAAAACGGAAGAAGAGGCATTAAGTGGAGCACGAGATATTATTGCTGAACAAATTAATGAGGATTCAAAAATAAGACAACTCACCCGAACCCTTTTCGATAAAAAAGCAAGGGTTACTGCAAAGGTTATTGAAGGAAAAGAAACAGAAGGAATAAAATACAAAAACTATTTTGACTTTAATCAACCTTTGTATCGTTGTTCATCTCACCAAATCTTAGCTTTATTGCGAGCTCAAAAGGAAGAAGTTTTGCGAATAACCGTTTCCCCTGATGATGAAGAGGTTATTAATCCCTTAATCCACCGTATTATAAATGCGGATAATGAAGCAAGCAGTGAAGTTGAAAAGGCTATTGTTGATGGATATAAACGACTGCTTAAACCGTCCATAGAAACTGAGACCATAAATAAAGCAAAAGAGCGGGCTGACGAGGAAGCCATTCGTATTTTTGAAGAGAATTTACGACAACTTTTATTGGCTCCCCCCTTGGGACAAAAAAGGACCTTAGGTATTGATCCGGGTTTTAGAACCGGTTGTAAAGTGGTGTGTTTAGATGAACAAGGAAACCTGTTGCATAATGAAACAATTTATCCTCATCCTCCGGTATCCAAAAGAAAACAAGCAGCTTCTACTTTACGTAAATTAGTGGAAGCTTATCAGGTTGAAGTCATTGCCATAGGTAATGGAACTGCAAGTAGAGAAACTGAGGCATTTGTAACCAGTCAGTCACTCGACAGAAAAGTACAAGTTTTTACAGTGAGCGAGCAAGGTGCGTCCATCTATTCTGCCTCTTCTGTTGCACGTGAAGAATTTCCTGATTATGATGTTACGGTCCGTGGAGCGGTATCCATAGCCAGAAGATTAATGGATCCATTAGCCGAACTGGTTAAAATAGATCCCAAATCGATTGGAGTTGGGCAATATCAACACGATGTTAATCAAGTGAAGTTAAAAAAGGCTTTAGATACTACAGTTGAAAGCTGTGTCAATACGGTAGGCGTAAATTTAAATACAGCCAGTAAACACCTCCTTCTATATATCTCCGGGTTAGGGCCACAATTGGCTCAGAATATTGTAGATTACAGAACAGAGAACGGTCCTTTTCGGTCCAGAAAAGAATTAATGAAAGTTCCACGTATGGGAGAAAAGTCGTACGAGCAATGTGCCGGTTTCCTTCGGATTCCTAATGCTGATAACCCACTAGATAATACAGCAGTACATCCTGAAAGTTATCCTATTGTTGAAGCCATGGCTAAAGATTTAAATTGTTCTATTTCTGACTTAATAGAAGATAAATCGTTAAGAGAAAAAATAAAACCGGAAAAATACATTACTGAGAAAATAGGTATTCCCACATTAACCGACATACAAAATGAGTTGGATAAACCGGGAAGAGATCCAAGAAAAATTATTAAACTGTTTGAGTTTGATAGAACAATACAAACAATAGAAGATTTAAAAGAAGGGCAAATTTTACCGGGCATTGTAAACAACATCACAAATTTTGGCGCTTTTATTGATATTGGCATTAAGGAGAATGGTTTAGTGCATCTTTCTCAATTAGCTAAACGCTTTATAACCGATCCAACTGAAGTAGTGAGTATTCATCAACATGTAAAGGTTAAAGTCCTAAATGTAGATTTAGAAAGAAAGCGCATCCAGTTAACAATGATTGATGTTCCTCAATGACTTTTTCCTCAAAAATTGATATAAAAACACAATAGCAAATAACAAAAGAACAGAACAAACAATAGAGCCCTCAAATCCAAAATCACCACCGGTTATCCATTTCGGTCCGCTCTCCCGAATTTGGATGAGCGGTGTTAGAGATTCCATGCCACTTACTTTATATCCTAATAAAGGGCCTTGAATCCAATTCCAAAATAAATGAAAGCTGATGGGGAACCATAAATTTCGACTAAACAATAAAGAAAGTCCTAAAATGATACCTGCCAAGAATAAATTAAACAGGGGCAACCATCCTATTCCGGGATTTGCAAGGTGAAGCATCATAAACAATCCGGATGTAATGCCTAAAGCAAGAAACTTTGGTAAGGGAATATCCATTAAGATTTGCTGAATAACCCCTCTACACATAATTTCTTCCGAAAAAGAAATTAAAAGAAAAAAGATAAAAGAAGAAAGTAGAGCATTGGCATTCCAGTTGAAATCAACTATTTCAATCCATCCGAAACGTATGGAAAATAAATAACCTATTGAATAGATGACTAAAACAAACAAGAAGCCATAAAGAATTGGCTTTCCTTGTCCTTTGAAACTTAAATCAAACTTTAAGGTTTTAGGATAAAAAAAGATTTTAATCATTAAAGCTGAAACAAGGACGGCTAATAAAATACTGAATCTGGGATAGATTTGAAGAA
>CAZFXK010000152.1:0-4327 GCA_964522975.1 uncultured Bacteroides sp.
TGGTGGATGGATGCGGTTTGTGGAGAAGATAATTGGGATGTGTTAATTGTTGAAAGAGGCGGGGAAATAGTTGCCTCAATGCCTATTTATATAAAGAAAAAATTTGGTTTAAGGTATGTTACGCAGGGAAATCTTACTCAAACAAATGGGGTTTGGATAAAATATCCGGAAGGTCAAAAATATGCTAGTAAGTTATCTTACGAAAAGGAGGTTATGAATGAAATAATAGACCAATTAGAACAGTTAGACGTGGCTTATTATCAGCAAAATTTTCACTATTCTATAACAAATTGGCTGCCTTTTTATTGGAGAGGTTTTCAACAGACTACCAGATATACATATGTTATTGAAGATTTGAGTGATTTGGAAAAAATAAAATCAGAATTTAATAAAAGTACTAGAAGTCATTTAAGAAAGGCAGAGGAAAATTTAACTGTAATAAGAAGTGCAGATATAGAAAAATTTTATGAAATAAACAAGTTAACTTTTAATAGGCAAGGCATGGAAATGTCATATTCGTTAGAATATTTAAGAAAAATAGATAAAAGCTGCAGGGAAAATAAGTGTAGGAAAATATTATTTGCGCTGGATAAACAGAAAAACATTCATACTGCAATATATATGATTTGGGATTCAAAAAGTGCATATTTATTGATGTCCGGTTCAGACCCAATATACAGAAGCAGTAATGCAAAAGTGTTACTAATATGGGAAGCCTTGAAATATATTAAGTGTGAAGTAGGTTTAAATATTTTTGATTTTGAAGGAAGCATGATTGAGAGGATTACAAGATATAATGAAAATTTTGGTGCAGTACAAAAACCATACTTTGCAATATCAAAAGCATTTAAACATAAGCCATTATTCAATATTTATAAAAACATAAGATGATAATCACGGCAGGTGATATTATGAAGGAGCTAATTATGACAAATAATGTCATAAAACATACTATAAAGCAATTATTTAAAATAGCAAACCCAAATAACAATATTAGATATGGCATTTTTATCAGCAGAAATAAACGGGAAGCAATTATAGAATTTAATGAAAGTTATAAAAAAATTGTTTTCAACTTAGTTGAAGAAAATGAATGGAATTATTTAATTGAAGGTAGATATAATGAACTTATTTGGATAAATAATTTAGGGGGCTCATATAAAATACCTGTTTTATTTTGGGCAAATAAGGATTTACCATTTATAACAGTAAATAATGAGGAAATAATTTTTAATGGAGATATCATTTCTTCTACTTTTTTTATGCTTTCCAGATGGGAGGAAAAACAAAGCAAGGATTTTGATACTCATGGCAGATTTAAATATGAAAATAGTATTGCGTATAAATATGATTTTATTACTATACCAATCGTAGATGAATATGCCATGCTATTGAGGGAACAATTGCAGATATTATTTCCAAATATTGATTTAGGGGAAAATGTTTTCAAAATAAAACTGAGTCATGATATAGATAGCATAAGACGATTTGGTAATGTAAAACAAGCAATAAGGACCTTTGGGGGTGATTTGTTAAAAACCAAAAGTTTAAGTTTATTTGTTAGATCTTTATCAGAATATAAAAAATCATTTAAAAATCCGGAAAAGGATCCGTATTTTTTAGGGATATATGAATTAGCAAGGTTATCTTTAGAAAACAATATGGACAGTGCCTTCTATTTTAAAACTTCTGATAAAAGCGATCATGATTCAGGGTATGTTATAGACGATTATATCAAAAGATGCATAGATTATTTACAACATCAAGGATTTGAAGTAGGTTTTCACCCCGGGTATTATACGTTTAAAGATTATGATAAATTTATCATGGAAAAAGAAAGGTTGGATGGTGTATTAGGATATACATGTTATGGTGGGAGGCAACATTATTTGAGATTTGATGTAGATACGACATGGAAGTATTGGGATTTGGCAGGATTAAAATATGATTCTACAGTAGGATATGCGGAACATGAAGGCTTCAGATGTGGAACATGCCATCCATTTAGGCCATTTGATATAGATGGGGACAGGGAATTAGAGATAATAGAAATACCCCTTATTGTTATGGAAGCAACCCTAAAATCATATAGGGGATTGACGTATGAAGAAGGTTTGGCCTCAATATTGGAATTAATAGATAAATGCAGAGGGGTTGAAGGGGTGTTTACATTACTCTGGCATAATGCTTCTATTTATAGAGGATGGGAAAAATGGTTTGATGGAGTATATAAGAGAATTTTGAATGGTAACACCATTAGGGAAACGGGGTCAGTGCGCTAAGATAAGGAAGCAGGACACGGAAACAGGGTTACAAGAAATGAGAATGATGGGCAGGTACCTTTTCCCATCATTTTCTTACATTTCCATAGTAACATCTTTTTGGCTACTGGGAATTATCTGGAGCAATGCACTTGGTAGAAAAGTGGAATTCGAGACAGAGGGGACAGTTTGGCTGTCTTGTTCTTATATACATGGGAATTGTATAATAGGAAATAGACGTTGAGCCACGGGGACAGATATTGGAAGGAAATTGGGGACAGGCACCTTTTCTCACCATTAAATGTAAAATGAGAAAAATTGAACGAAGTGTGCCGATTCTTTTTTGCTAGTTTTGCGGGGCGGCGGGGACCGGGTCATCGTCTCTTAACATCATTTAGGGGACTCCGCATCAGTCCCCCCCGGTCCTAATAAAGACCAATTCTATAGATAGAAATTTCAATTGTATTTATTTGATTAAAAAACTGGGAGGAACTAATGGGAATTAAGCTAAGAATGTATATTGAATTGCCTTATGCCATTCAACTTGATAGTAAAAAGAATTATTCTTTTGATTTTAATTTTGCTAAATTTGAGACCTTTTCAATGGAGTTTATACGTAATATTGGTGACACGGAAGGCGGATACAATCCTAATTTCAGTGAAGATTTTTGTCTTCGTGTGAAGATAATTGCAGTATTTAAGGAATTAGAGTACAATAATTATCCTTGCAAAAGGATTCCATACGCAGATACAAGGATTAATGAATATACAGTAGAATTGCCTAAGAGGGAGACGAAACTTGTATTTTTAGAAGTTAATAAAGTGCTGGATAGAATATTTAGCTATGTAAGAAAAAAGACCGGAATGTTTTGGGTAGATAATATTTCCATTACACCTATTAATTTTCTACATAATACTATAATTCGTTATTCTTTTTATTCAACAAATGCTAGCCTATCAGATAGCTTTGTGCATACAATTTCATATTCTTCTTTTTTTATGGAAACCGATGCAGTTGATAAGATTAAAGAGAATACATTTGACGATTTTGAATCATATTCTGCAGAACTGCCTCATTATGAGAAGTATCTAGACAAGGCAAGAATAAGTTTACATGAGAAGATTTATGAAAATTTTATTATATATTTAAGTATTGTAGTAGAAGCATTTATTCGTGAATATGTTGGCAAATTAGCTTTGGAAAATGACATAATTTATGATAGGCTCACGAGTAGAAGTGATAATTATTTAGATCTTTATTATAATGTTCTATTAAAATATTTTAAAGGAAAGAGCTTAAATGAACTTCATCCTGATTCATATACTTTGATGAAAAGAATGTATAACTTGCGTAATGGATTAATGCACAATGATAAAATTGACGAAAAGGTACTTAGAAAAGCAGGTATTAAGAAGATAGATTTTAAAGAATGCAAAAAGATGCTAGAAGCTTTTAAAAAGGCTTACGATACTATAAATAATTTATAAACTTGTGTTGTAAAATCATAAGTTGTTCACAGCATTTCGGGAGGAAATTGGGGATAGGTTTCTCGTCCCTTAACACCATTTACGGGACTCCGCACCGGTCCCTTCGATCACTCAAGGAGTATAAAAATGCCCTTATTATATAAAAAAACAAAACCGATAATATTGATATTGGAAATTTTTCTGATGATATTGAGTCGGACGATATAGAGTAATTATAGGGAATCATGAGGATGGACCCAGTTGATTAGATTTATATGGGACAACTTTTATTTTAGGTAAGATTGTTTCAAGTAATTATAGGGATTACGAGAAAGAATATTCTGCTGGAGTAGGTGTTTGTCCTGATTGTGGGGAGAAAATAACTTTTGGAACTGATGTTTTTACTGGAATTTGCACAAGTGCCCACCAAGTTTTTGAAAACAAATTAAGACATGTTTTACGGAATACATGGATAAAAATATTAGATATAAAAAGCTAACGGAAACAATATTGGTAAATGGTTCCAATAGTAGGAGGAGAATGGAATAATGGAATTGAGCCATAGTGATTGGATAGGTATCATAGGGGTTATAGTTGGT
>CAZFXK010000153.1:0-4320 GCA_964522975.1 uncultured Bacteroides sp.
ATAACTCATCAATGGCTTGGGTAGTATAATCCTTATAGGTCTCATTATGAACAATACCCTCTAAAGGTAAACGATCAACCTGTTTAGGATCTTCATCCGGATAACCAACAGTTATGGTGGTTATAGGAAATACTAATTCAGGCAATTTTAAGATATCAATGATTTGTTCAGAATTATAAAGAACGGTACCTAAATAACAAATACCTAATCCTTTTTGCTCTGCAGCTACACAGAATGTTTGAGCAACTAACATTGCATCAATTGCAGCATTCATAAAAGAAAGGAAATTATCATATCCTGGTTTAGCTTTTCTTTCTTCGCACCAGATAGAAAAACGACGGAAGTCTGCACAAAAAGTCAAAGATACCGGAGCTTGCTTAATCATCGGTTGATTAAAATGCGCAGGACTTAATTTTTCCTTCATCTCATCATCTTCTGTAAGAATAATACTATAAAGTTGCATATTACCGGTTGTAGATGCACGACAAGCAATTTCGAGCAATTCATTCAATAATTCTTTGTTGATTTTTCTTGACAAATACTTTCGTATGGTTTTTCTGTTTTTCATTTGATTCATATACTTTTTAAACAAAGATAAAAAGGATTCAACGATTACTCAAGTTTACCTCTAATTTTATTAAAATAAATTAGAGTACTTAATCACCTGTAAAACAAAAAGTTATCTAAAAAGTCAACTTTATGACTAAATAATAAATACAATACCCTGATTATCTGCCACTTAAATAAACGAAACGGAAAACTATTTATATAACATATAAAATTATACTACTTTTTAGGCTAAGAATCAAAAACGTTTTATATTTTTGTAATCAGTTTTCCTTCTAATATAAAACAAATAATAAAAATACTCATATAACATTGATTAAAGAACATAACAAAGTGAAAAAACAATCTTATTCTTTTGACGAAGCCTTTGAAGAATCCTTACAATACTTTCAGGGCGACGAGTTGGCTGCAAGGGTTTGGGTAAACAAATATGCAGTAAAAGACTCTTATGGAAACATATACGAAAAATCTCCTGCTGACATGCACTGGAGACTAGCTAATGAAATAGCACGTATCGAGGCAAAATATCCAAATCCGCTTTCAGCAGAAGAATTATTTAATCTATTTGATCACTTTAGATACATAGTGCCTCAAGGAAGTCCAATGTCGGGAATAGGAAATAATTATCAGATAGCATCACTATCCAATTGCTTTGTTATCGGCATTGATGGCTCTGCTGACTCTTATGGTGGCATATTCAAAATTGATGAAGAACAGGTTCAATTAATGAAACGAAGAGGAGGTGTTGGACACGACTTATCTCATATCCGTCCAAAAGGCTCTCCGGTAAAAAATTCAGCCTTGACCTCTACCGGAATAGTTCCTTTTATGGAACGCTACTCTAACTCCACTAGAGAAGTTGCCCAAGATGGCAGAAGAGGAGCCCTTATGCTAAGTGTTTCCATTAAACATCCGGACTCCGAATCGTTTATAGATGCCAAAATGCAAGAAGGAAAAATCACAGGCGCCAATGTATCTGTGAAAATTGATGATGCTTTCATGACAGCTGCCACAAATGGAGAAAAATACATACAACAATACCCCATTGACTCAAAAGAACCTACATTCACAAAAGAAATTGATGCCTCTGCACTATGGAAAAAGATTGTTCATAACGCATGGAAATCAGCAGAACCGGGTGTTTTATTCTGGGATACCATCATAAAAGAATCGGTTCCGGACTGCTATGCTGACTTGGGATATAATACCATTTCCACAAACCCATGTGGAGAAATACCATTATGTCCTTACGATTCTTGTCGGTTATTAGCCATTAATCTCTATTCTTATGTAATCAATCCTTTTACGAAAGATGCTTATTTTGATTTTGATCTCTTCAAAGAACATGTCAAATTAGCTCAGCGCATTATGGACGATATCATTGATCTTGAATTGGAAAAGATTGAAAACATACTAAACAAAATTAAAAACGACCCGGAAAAGGAGGAGGTTAAACGCACAGAAAAAAAGCTGTGGGAAAAAATATACAAAAAAACGGAACAAGGCAGAAGAACGGGTGTAGGAATTACAGCTGAAGGAGATATGTTAGCAGCCTTAAACCTACGTTATGGTTCTGAAGAGGCCACTGACTTTTCTGAAGAAGTTCATAAAACAATTGCTTTAAGTGCATATAGATCTTCCGTTGAACTAGCAAAGGATAGAGGAAGCTTTGCTATTTTCGACATCCAAAGAGAGGTTAATAATCCTTTTATTAATCGTTTAACAGAAGCTGACCCTGAACTTTATGAATTAATGAAAAAATATGGAAGAAGGAACATTGCTTGTCTTACCATTGCTCCTACCGGAACAACCAGCTTGATGACACAAACTACTTCTGGTATTGAACCCGTATTCCTTCCTGTCTATACACGCAGAAGAAAAGTAAATCCTAATGATGAAGATATACGAATAGACTATGTTGATGAAACAGGTGATGCTTTTGAAGAGTATACCGTATTCCACCATAAGTTCGTGGACTGGATGACAGCAAATGGGTATAATCCAAGTAAAAAATACACACAAGAAGAGATTAATGAATTAGTGGAAAAGTCTCCTTATCATAAAGCAACCTCTAACGATGTAAATTGGCTTATGAAAGTCAAGATGCAAGGACGAATCCAAAAATGGGTTGACCATTCCATTAGTGTAACCATTAATCTACCTAACGATGTATCCGAGGAGTTAGTAAACAAACTATATGTTGAAGCATGGAAATCGGGTTGCAAAGGTTGTACTGTATATAGAGATGGTTCTCGTTCCGGCGTCCTCATTGCTGCTAAAGCAGAAAAAGAGGAATACATAGATGCCAAACCTGAAATTGTTGAAGTTAGACCAACCATTTTAGAGGCTGACGTTATCCGTTTCCAAAATAATAAAGAGAAATGGGTTGCATTTGTAGGGATGCTAAATGATAGGCCGTACGAAATCTTTACAGGGCTTCAAGACGATGATGATGGCATTTTACTCCCTAAGAGTGTAGTTCACGGTTGCATCATCAAAAACCAAGATAAAGATGGCAGCAATCGTTACGATTTCCAATTTAAGAATCGTCGGGGATATAAAATTACTATCGAAGGACTTTCTGAAAAATTCAACAAAGAGTATTGGAACTATGCCAAACTTATCTCTGGTGTACTTCGCTGGGGTATGCCCATAGAACAAGTTGTCAAACTGGTAGGCTCATTATCCCTTGATAGTGAGAACATCAACACTTGGAAAAACGGAGTTGAAAGAGCCTTAAAACGCTATGTAGAAGATGGAACTGAAGCAAAAGGCCGTAAATGTCCCAACTGTAAGAATGAAACATTGATTTATCAAGAAGGCTGCTTACTTTGTACTACGTGTGGAAATTCACGCTGTGGATAAAACCAGAATAGAAACTTTTACTTAGCTAGTAAGCGAGACTTTTTTACAATGCATAAAAGAAGGATATAAAACTATTTTTATATCCTTCTTTTATTTTTAATAATCTCATTGATAAGCAATTATAGAAACAAGGGTAATAAGACTATCCCATTTATTTATAGAACAAACAGTAAACTTCAAAGGGAATACTCTTAAAAACAAAAAAACGGTTACTGAACATAAACAGTAACCGTTTCTATAATTTATTTATCTATAAGGATTAGTCAGCTAACTTACCTGCAGAACCCAATACATTTTCAATTTTATGCATATATAGCTCTTTCATACTATCACGAGCTGGTCCTAAATATTTGCGAGGATCAAACTCAGCAGGTTTAGTAGCAAATACCTCACGTACAGCAGCAGTCATAGCCAGACGACTATCAGAATCAATATTGATTTTACATACTGCAGAGGTAGCAGCTTTTCTTAATTGCTCTTCAGGAATACCAATGGCATCTTTAAGTTTTCCACCATATTTATTGATAATGGCCACTTTATCTTCAGGAACTGAAGAAGCACCGTGAAGAACAATAGGATAACCCGGAAGTTCTTTTTCAACCTCTTCAAGGATTTCAAATTTCAAAGGAGGAGGAACTAAACGACCCTCTTCATCTCGAGTACATTGTTCCGGAGTAAATTTATTTGCACCGTGAGAAGTGCCAATAGAAATAGCTAAGCTATCACAACCTGTTTTAGTAACAAAATCTAATACCTCTTCTGGTCTAGTATATACATGCTCCTCTGCAGAAACCTCATCTTCAATTCCGGCAAGAACTCCTAATTCACCTTCTACTGTAACATCAAATTGATGAGCATACTCAACTACTTTTTTAGTTAAAGCAACGT
>CAZFXK010000154.1:0-4267 GCA_964522975.1 uncultured Bacteroides sp.
TGAAAAGGAATTAGTCCTTATTAAACTGATAAATAAAAACCGGGTGTTCTTCAGTATTAAATTTTCTTGCTCCAAATAAAGTTAATTGATAACTGTTTTCATCTAGTGGATCAATGACCATTTGTTTTTCAACTATTTTACGAGTGAGTCTATTTTTCCGTAGGAAGTCTTTATCTTGTCCAATTTGATAAAGTAGCTGTTTGTGTTCTTTTTTTGTGAATTCACTTTTCCAAAATCCATGCGGACGAATGTTAAAGTTTTGATAATAATCGATCTTTAAAGTGGGTAAAATATCCATTTCAAGAGTTGATAAAAACTTATATAGAAACCGGTAAAGATCTTCTAATTGATATCCAAATACTGGGAAATCATTTTCTTTATAGTATTTACCAAAGTTGTAGAAAAACTCATAATATTGATTGATATAATATGTTGAGAAAACAAGATTTAAAGTTCTGATAAATCGTCCGCTGTTCCATAATTTATCTAAAGCAAACTCTGCCATACGGATTTTATTTAATTCTTGAGATGTGATGACATTATTTTCTATTACTTCATAGGGCGCCTTTTCATCATATACATAACCATACTCATCAGCTTTTTTTCTGAGATTAGTACCCCGTAATAATTTAAGAAACCCTAATTGTACTTCTTTTGCCTTTAATTGAAAAACATCATTAAACGATTGAATAAAGCGTTCATAGCTTTCATATGGTAATCCTGCAATTAAATCGAGGTGTAAATCTATTTTATTTCCCTCAATAAGTAGGCGAATGTTTCTTGCTAATACTTCAAAATCTTGCATTCGCTTGACTGCCCGATTTGTGGGTTCATATGTGGATTGTATTCCTATTTCAAAGCGGAAAAAGTTTTTTGGCAGATTATTATTTAAATATTGAATCAGTTCTTCCGATAAAATGTCTGCATAGACTTCAAATTGACAACTTAAATTAGGTCGATAATTCTGAATTAAAAATTGAAAAACAAATTCTGTATGTTTTTTATTGATATTAAAGGTCCGGTCTAAAAATTTAATTTGTCTGCTATTTTGTTCTATCAGATATTTTAAATTTTGTTCAAGATATTCTTTTGGAAAATATCGTACTCCCTTTTCTAACGACGAAAGGCAATATTGACATTGAAAAGGGCATCCTCTGGAGGTTTCAAAATAAATAATCCGATGCTGCAACTCTTTTTTATCTCGATCTAGTTGATAAGGTGAATCTAGTTTTATGAGCTTATTAATATCAGCCTGTATTACTTTATTACTGATATGGTATTTAGAGGATACTCCATCTAAGAGAATGTCAGCATTGTTCTCTAGTGCTTGAAGTAATTCTCCTACAACAAACTCGCCTTCACCACTGATTACATAGTCAATGGGCCATTTTTTTAGAAAATATTCAGGTTCATAAGTCACCTCAGGACCTCCGACAAATAAAATAAGCTCCGGTTTCCTTTGTTTAAGTTGTTCAATTATTTTTTCCGTTTGATCAACGTTCCAAATATATACACTAAAGCCTAGTACATCACATTGTGTATTAAGTAACTCTTGTACAATGAAATCAATATTCTCTTTTAGGGAATATTCAATAAAATCGATATTGAATAAGTCCTTATTGGCCACGTATATCCATCGTAAAGCCAATGAAGTATGTATATATTTTGCGTTAAGCGTGGTAAGTATCGTTTTCATAACGCAAAAATACAAAAATAAAAGTGTTGTCCACCTGGTATGTAAAAAGTAAAAACCTTACTTATTCAAAACTTTCCAAAACCGTTCAGGAAGGTGAATGTTTTCTACTGTTTCAGCTTCTTTAAATAAAGGAGCAATATCCTCCGGAGTGAAGCCTGCAATGCCACAACCAATTTCAGTTACTAAAAAAATCTTGTCTTGATGTTTTTTTGCAAAATCAATAAAAGCATCAACATACGGTTTTATGGTTTCAACACCCCCTTGCATGGTAGGTATACCATAAGTTTGTCCTTCCAATCCAACTCCTTTTCCCCATTTAGCTCCCCATTTATTCATTGCCAATCTTGCAGCTCCCGCACCATGATGTCCGGCAATATTGCTTCCAAAAACAAATACTTCATTGTCTTTTAATTTTTCAATACGAGGAGGGCTTATTCTGTTTTTCATATTCTTGTTTATTTATCAGATTAAATATAATGAAAAAACCTTTGGATTATATAAAAATAGTAAAGAGATTACTCTAATGTGAATTGATTTCTATTGCACTATTGAACATAATTATCTTCTAACTTTGCATATCATAGCGGTTCTTTTTTTCTAAAAGGGCCAATAAGATAATTTGAACTCTGTTTGAAAGATGAAACACTAAATGTCAAGGTAATGAGCTTTAGTATGTAAATCTATATTTTTAAGCATTCAAGATAAAGATTATTCATTAATAATATAATTTATTAAAAGTTTTGGTAAAAAAGGATTAGATTTATTTGTTGCTAGAATAAAATAAATAAGAACAAGTTTAGATAAGATTATTAACTTACTTCGTGCTATGAAACAACTATTGATAATTTTGATATGTATGTCTGGAGTTTTATCGTGTACAAAAAAGGAAAAGAAAGCCGAGTTCGATCAGTATCTGTTAGTGGGAACTTATACTGCTGAGGAGAGTAAAGGTATTCATGTTTATAAATTCAACTCTCAAACCGGAGATTCTGAATTTATTAATGAGTTTGAAATAGAAAATCCTTCCTATCAAGCAATAAGCGAAAATGGAAAATTTGTGTATTCAGTATCAGAAAATGGAGAAAAATCTAAAGTTACCGCTTTTGCCTTTGATAAAACATCGGGAAGTTTAACTAAGTTAAATTCCCAAAATACAGATGCAGATCCTTGCCATATTGCCATTGATAAAACCGGTCGTTTAGTCACTGTTGCAAACTATAGTGGAGGGTCCGTATCTATATTTTCTGTTAATGAAGATGGGAGTATTGATGCCGCAGATATTCGTCGTTTTGAAGGGCACGGAGCAAATCCTGAACGTCAGGAGAAACCCCATCTACATAATACGATTTTTTCTCCCGATCAACGTTTTGTTTTGGCAAACGATTTAGGCACAGATAACATATATAGCTTTGAGGTAAAAGAAGTTAATGATGGAAAGCTGACTCTATCAAAAGCAAGCATTTATCCTCTTACTCCTGAAACAGGTCCTAGACATTCGGTTTTTCATCCCAATGGACTGTTTTTATATATGTTATCCGAACTTTCAGGCGAAGTTTTTGTCTTCGATTATGAAAAAGAGACTGGGGCGTTAACCCAAGTTCAGACAATTAATGCAGACTCTTTAAAGGCCGGTGGAAGTGCTGATATTCACCTGACTCCTGACGGAAACTATCTATACGCATCAAACAGGCTTAAGGGGGATGGTATAGCTATTTTTTCAGTGGGTAGAGAAACCGGACGACTAACAAAGATAGGTTATCAACAAACCGGTATTCATCCCCGAAATTTTGTAATTACTTCCGATGGAAAGTTTCTACTTGTTGCCAACAGGGATAGTAATAATATTCAACTATTTTCGATAGAGAGCAATGGTTTATTAACCCCTATCAATAAAGATATTAAGTTGAGTCTGCCGGTTTGTTTAAAATTAATCAGTATAGATTAAATCGAATCAATATATGCATAAATGGGAATTAATTAGTTAAAATAAATAAGGCTAGAAACTCTTTATACAATAATATCAACATATAACCTTCTTTTAAGAAGAAAACGTTTTTATAACCTTAAATGAGAGATTATGATAGTTATCAGACCGACAGAATTAATCAATAAACAAAAAACCCCTTGAACTAGCTGAAAAAAAGTTGTTATCATGAAGCTATCATAGAAGCAATAAATGAACTTGTAGTAGAAGAATCCTTTATTGTACAGTATGTTATTCTAAAATAATCTCGATTATTGATTTAAATAAGCTACTTGGTTTTTATGCTGCAAAATACATTGATTAGGTACTAACTTTTAAATAGTTTGTTTATATTGTTAATTCTTCATTTTCTAAAGAACCAAGTCTTATATTAAAAATAATAAGTCTAAATCATTCAAAAAAATGGAGAAGAAAAAACTAAAGAATTCGACTCTTAAAAAAGAACATTGGTATGAAAACAAATCCTTATTACTCTTCTTTTTAGATACTCCTGTTGGTTTGTTAGCTTTTTTAAAAAATAAAAAGCTCAAATCACCGATTAGAGTTATGGGGATCCTTGCTGGATTTACAGGTTTAATTATGGTGAT
>CAZFXK010000155.1:0-4253 GCA_964522975.1 uncultured Bacteroides sp.
TATAGAAACCTTTCCGTAGTAATCCTTTGTATTAATTAATGTCCAATTCTTTCCGTAGTAATCCTTTGTATTAATTAATGTCCAATTCTTTCCGGTGAAAATGTAGGTTGGGGCTTCATGCCCCGACATGAGTATATAAGCATATGTATTAATCTATCTTTCTTTTAAAACAAATCAGAAAGAGAACCATTTCTTAATAAAGTAATGATTTTCAATGTTGTATCTTTACCGTATATCAACAACCAGTCTGGTGTAATATGGCATTCTCTGAATCCGATAAAATCACCCTTTAAAGCATGATCTTTATTCTTTTCAGGTAAACATTTACCATTGGCAAGCAATAAAATCAATTCATTTAGTTTGTATTCATCTAGGTTTCTTTTTCTTGCCAACTTTAAGTCTTTTAAATATTGCTTAATAAACTCATGTCTTGGCATGAATCTCAAGCTGATTTTCCTTGCATCTTGACAGTATTGATTACACTGTGATATGCAACCACCATTTTTCCCCCTCGTCACTGCCGAAGTGGAGCATACTGTTTCGCTGTATGGTGAAAGTAAATATTACAAATCATTTGCAGCAAAGTCATCGAGCAGGAAATCATAGAGATTCATCATAAGGATTCCATTCTCCATATAATGGGTGGGCACCAAATCAGCTGTTATTATTATCTTCTTGAAAGAATCGGCTAAAGACTCTAACGACCGCTGTTCTTGCGCTATCTTTTGAGCATCAGGCAGCGAGTAGGCCGACTGTATATAGACTTTTCCGTCTGCTTTGTTGCATACGAAATCTACTTCAAGATTTACCCTGGTGGTCTTTCCATGCGCATCTCTCGAATATCGCGACATCACTCCTACATCAACGTAATAGCCACGTGTCCTCAACTCATTATAGATGATGTTTTCCATGATGTGGGTTGGCTCTACCTGTCTGAAATTGAGCAGTGCATTGCGAATACCCAAGTCAGCGAAATAGCATTTATAAGCAGTATTGATATACTTTTTTCCTTTAATATCGAAACGTATGGATTTCTCCAACAGGAAAGAATCAATAAAATAATCGATATAGCGTTTTAGGGTCATTGAGTCTATCGTCACGTGCTTCTCACTCTTGAATGTGTTTTCAATCTTTGTAGGATTTGTCAATGTTCCAATATTTGAAGCCAATATCAAGAACAGTTCTTCCAGTTCCGAATCATTTTTCACACTGTTGTGGTTGAGAATGTCAGTTATATAAGTTTCTTTTATAAGCGATTTGAGAATACTGGTTTTCTGCATAGCCCCTTCTGCCAGAACAACCATCGGCAATCCTCCATAAAGACAGTATTCTTGCCAACCGCTGACTTTATCGCCGGAATAAACCGTGAGAAATTCTTTAAACGAAAGAGGATTTACATGAATTTCGACTCCTCTTCCCCTAAATTCTGTAACGACATCTGACGACAAGAACCTCGCATTGCTGCCAGTAACATATACATCCGCATTGTCAATATGCAGAAAGCCGTTGAGCACATCCACAAAGTCATCGAGCATCTGTACTTCATCAAGCAGGATATAATGCATTGCATCATCTTTGATTCGTGACTTTACATACTGATAAAGATTATCCGGATTACGGTATTTACGGTAAGCGAAATCATCAAAGGCTACTTCTATGATATGCTCTTTATCTACTCCTGCCGACAAAAGATATTGTTTGAAGAGATTAAAAAGAAGATACGACTTGCCAACACGTCTTAAACCTGTTACTATCTTTATCAAGTGATTGTGTTTATATGCAATCAAATCTGCTAAATATCTATCTCTATGTATTATCATAACCAATGAATTTTGTGTATTGCCACAGTTTTACCGCACAAAGATAGGCATTTATACTCGAAATAGCAAGATAATAGTGAATATTTTCTGAAATTCGTAACGTTAAAAATTAATGTTGAATGCTACGTGTTATTCTCTATTCCATAGATACAGCACATACGTAACGCCATAACGTTAGCGTCCAATTTTGGCATATAGTAATGGAAAGCGATTTTTGCACTGCTTTCCTATAATTTCACCTAAAATTGGATTGCTTTTTAATGTTTGTTTGCTGTGCCAAATTGTCGTTGGCAATAGATTTTCATAGTCTCAGTAACCATTAATAACTTCCTTGAAAAATGTGTTGAGGTAATTCAAAATAGAAATTGTATGTGTAAGGTACTTTGTTAGACATTTAAAAACTTTTGAATCGAGATTCCTGATGGCTTTGCCTCACAGTTGTATTTTACAAAGAGACGCTCAAAATCACTACTACTATACATATAAATTTGATTTATGTTAAACGTACTGCAAAAGTAGTAATTTTGGAGTATCAAGACAATATGTCAAAATTGGACGCTAACATTACAACACAGAATCCAAACAGATTTTGTGCTAACATTAATTTTAAAGTGTATCTTAGAATAAAGAAACTGTTGTTAATACGTTTCTTTCAAAGCTCTGAACATATCTTGCAGAGCAATACAGTTAACATTAAACTTGGAACATACATCAGGCAATTTTATTTCACTAGAACCCAAATGATTTGTTCTTTCAAAAGAGACTACAGTCCATTCTTCAGGACAAACAGAAGCAAAAGCGACCAAATAAACATCAGCCTTGTCTAACTTCATGAATTTTTCTTTTGCCTTATCGGAATATGTGGAATGTTTTGCTGCCCATCTCATTATTTCGCCTAATCTGTCATTGGTTTCCTCATTTGAAAATTTCATAAAGAATTTACTTTGTATATGAGATTTCATCCACTGTTTCAAATCGTCATCATTTTCATAAAGTTCATTCTTCACCATGTCCAGACTACAAATAGTACCCTTATCTGCTAGAATTTTAATCTTATTCCATAGACTTACAGCCACATCAACAGGTGCATATCCTCTATGCGGAGCAATAAAAGTATTTGAGTCTATCAGGTATTTCATTTCATTTTATTTTTTTTGTGATATTGTAAAACGTATCACCCTTCATACCTGCTAAACGGTAGGCATCTGTATTCAATATTTTAAAAGAAGACAAAGCATTATCCAAATGAATAAGAAAAGTACGACTGCATTTTTTTATTGCCGAATAATAAAATTGCCCTCCTTGACTCTCACTCTTTTCCACAATAGGTTCAGCTTTCCATTTCTTATATAATGTACCGAATTGTCTGTCATCAATAAATTTAAGTTCCTTTGCCCGTCGGAGTATAACAAATCGGCTGACCTTGAATTTCTTGGATAATATTTCAAAATTGCCATTTGTCCGTGTCCATTCTTCTCTAAACAGATTTTCATTTACCAGAAATTCGGCAGCCACCTTGTCACATAATCGTTCTGTCGCAGTAGTGTTTGTCAGATTTTCCTCCCCAATACCTGCAGAATATCCCGTCAAGATATGAGCAAACTCATGAATCAAAGTAAACACCTGTGCACTTTTTGCATCTTTGCTGTTAACAAAAACAAAAGGCGCATAATCATTAACGAGCGCAAACCCGCGACAATCAGCCACACTTATATGTCTGTTGTTATTAAATCCGACCACACTGTTAAAACATACAATAGTTCCCTTGTCTTCAATTATCTGTGTAAGGTAATTCAATGCCTTTTCTACAGTGTTGCATTCAAAGGCCCAGTTAACCGGCAGATGTAATGTTTCACTTATCTTTCTGCTAATAACTTTCACATCACTGTTTTCATCAAAGATACCAACATAATCAAGTTTATCAAAATTTTCACTTCTCAGATAACTTGATAGCCAATCTTGTCGATCTGTCAAAGCGCTTATCTCCGCCTTGATATTCAATCCAATCTTTCTATCTGCGATGCGCCTGAACAGAGGAATCGAATCTCTCTCTTCCGGCGGAGTCTGAAGAAACATAAATCCCAATGGAACATAGAATTTCTTTGCAAAACTCATAAGTTCATTTAATGTAGGTTTAGCTACTCCAGTCATCCAACTGGAGAATTTTTCATTTTCTTCAGCATATTCCATGGGATTACCTCCAAAGCGTTCTACCGCCCATGAAAGAATTACCGGATTTATATTTATTCTGCTAATAGCCATTACATCAATGCTTAAATTTTAATTTGCACATAGTTTCATTTGCAAAGATATATATTTTCAAGATATAAACAAAATTATAACGGAATAATATTTTATTAGTTAAGTCCCATAGTGCAGTTAGTGTCCAATTTTGGCATATAGTATATGGAAAGCGGTTTTTACACCGCTTTC
>CAZFXK010000156.1:0-4238 GCA_964522975.1 uncultured Bacteroides sp.
TAAACTTTGCATTTACGAAAACTGTATATTTATTGCGTAAACCAAACGTTAGCACCAATTATAAACGAACAAATAGACAACCTATGAAAATATTTATTAGCTGGTCGGGAGACCTTTCAAAAAATATTGCTGAAATTTTTAGACAGTGGATTCCAGGAGTAATCCAAGCTGCTAAACCTTATTATTCACCTGACGATATAACTAAAGGTACGCGATGGAGTTCAGAAATTTCTAAAGAACTTGACGCTTCAAAAATTGGAATTATCTGCTTGACCAAAGACAATTTAGAAAGTTCTTGGATTATGTTCGAAGCGGGAGCATTGTCAAAAAATATTGAAAAATCAAAAGTAGTTCCTTTATTGTTTGGAATTGAACCTTCAGATATTCAGGGGCCACTGGTTCAATTTCAGGCAGCGAAATTTTCAAAGTCCGAGATGAAGAAGGTTGTTAAAATGATAAATTCTGAGTTAAGTGAGTCTGCCTTGACAGCTGACGTAATTGATAGTGTATTTGAAATGTGGTGGCCAAAGTTAGAAAGCCAAATAAAAGAGGCTGAAGAAAAAGCAAAGGGCAACAATAATAAGGATTTGAGAAGTGAACGTGACTTAATTGAAGAAGTATTGTCGTTAACCCGTGAACTATCAATAAATAGACGTTTTGAAAGAGAGCGAGGCATACACCCAAGAGCAGTCGAAGATATTGTTAGCACTGTTGAGCGACTTACTGTAGCTATTTTGGAACGAGGTTCTTTTGAATTGGTTGAATATATAAGAGACTTACATAGACCCTTAGAGTATTTAATAGAAGAATCGATGAGAGATGGTGGTATGAGAAAAGAACTGTATTCAAGATACAGAAGAACACGAATGATGCTCGATGACTTTTTACCTACACCAGAGAAAGAAATTATTAGCGCGCGGAGAACTAAAATTGAGAAAGAAGACCCCAAATAACTGGTGCTAACAGCCGTTTTGCAAAAGCGGGGTTTCGTGCTTCTATGAAAGTGAAGTGCTAAATTCAAGCTTTGTGCATCTAATGAAGTTTAGTGCTGAAAATCCCCGCCTTCGCAAAGCGGCAAACCGTTAGGTTTCATGCAAAGAGCGACAAGCCAACGCACATTTGGCACATTTACAAGCTCCAACACACAGGCTGATTCTTCAGCTTGTAAAAGAGCCAAATTTTTGCCATCACACAGATAAATAATATCTTAGATAGATGAAAAATAAAATAAATGCGATATATAACGAGGATTTAGCTGGATTTCTAGAGAAAAACGGAGAACTCGTTGAAATTGAAAAAGGCAATAGATTTTGCAGTACATGTGGAAGCCCGATTGATTTATCAAACATTCAAATGGTTATTCCTCAAAATAAAAATGGATTCAAATATGTTTGTGATTCCATTAGTTGTGTAGAGAGTTATTACGAAAACAAATAATTTTATGTGGCAGTTTCTTGTTGGTTTAGGTTTAGGAGTAGCTTTTTTAATTGCGTATATTTTACTTTCTAGTTACAGGAATATTCGTGCTGTTTTTGCAGATATATTTGCTTCCATTGGTTTTATGGGGAAATGGGTTCGCAAAAAATCGGTTGAAAGTAGATATGAAAATATTATAAATGGTGCTGTTGATAATTACAATGCAAATTTTGAAGATAATATAATATCAAATTGCAAGATTAATTGGATAAATAAAGATACTGAAAATAGTTATCTCGAAGATAATAAAGCTATTATTTGCCTTAAATTTGACAAAAAAGACCAAGACTTAAATTTTTATAATGCAACATATTCTTTCACAAGAACAGCCTTATTACCTACCACTAGAGAGTTTGTTAAGCCTAATAGCCAAAAAGCAATTGATTTAAACCTCACAAAAATTTTTATTAAAGATTATAACAGAAGGGCACTAAGGATATTTAATCAAAAGTATAAATCAGAAGAACAGGATGTTAGAGACAGCTTTTCAAAATTCGAAGAAACAGAAAAGCGCGGGCTATTCTCTACATTATTAATACCAGAACTTCATTATTTAGGAGACAATTTATCCACGACCACACCATCTGAGAAAATAGAAACCGAAATTGAATCATTTTTTGATTGGTTTTATGACTTAGCAACAAGAGGTAAAGATGAACGTACAATTTTAAATTTTAAAACTGAACATTTAAAAGTCGGTGTTATTCTTGTAGCTAACCTAGAAACATACCAAGCCTACGGTATTGAGGCTTATACAAAATGGGCAGACAAATATGCCAGTGAACACTACGGAGCAGTTTATCTCCTAGCAAGAGGAAGTTATAGGGCAACGATTTTAAAAGAGGTTGTTTCAGAACTCACAAACAATAAAGGATTCGACCAAATCAATAAAAAGGTTACTTTACATGAAGTAGATGATAAAGGAGAAGAAACTGAAATTACTTGCTATTGTTTAAAACCAGACCTTTCAAAAGTTCAGTTTAATGCATGGGAGAAAATTAAAGCTACCTTTAATAATGGTAAGGTAATAAGTGGGATTGTAAGTGTAGTAATTGAAAGTGAAATTACTGTAAATTTGCATGGTATTGAATTCTCAATACCTAAGGCTAAACTTTCAAGTAAGGCAATCCCTGACTTAAGAAAATTCTTCAAATCAGAGCAAGAATTGATTCTGAATATAGAAGATTTGGATGAAGAGCAATGTCTTGTCGTTTTAAATAATATTAACACGGAAACAGACCCTAATATTTTTATTGAAACAGCCTTAAAGGAAAATACAGAAATAAAAGTTGTGGTTAACCATGTTCAAATTGATAGAGAAGGTCAAGAAAGAGGATTAAGAACGTACTGTAATTCTCTAAATAAAAAAGTATTTATACCTAAGAAATTTTGCTCTTTTAGTCGTTTTATAAGGCTCGAATCAACATTTGAAAAAGGTCAAGAACTTGAAATTTTACTGCATGGTTTTAGTATGGAGTTTGCGAATTTCTATGGTGAAATAAAAGGACTTGAAAACCCTCTTACAAAATTTCAAGATTTTCAAGAAAACCATAAATACGAAGCGATTGTTCAAGAAATTTCTGAAAACTATATAACTACGGAATTAAAACCAGGTCTTGAATGTAGAATTTATCATTCAGAATTATCTTGGGAAAATGATAAAAAGACACTAGATTTTTCAATTGGAGAAAAAGTTGACCTCATTGTTATTAAAAGTGATTCGAAGAAATATCAACTTTTAGGTTCTTTAAAACGGGTTCAGAAAAGTGAGAAGGAAGAATTCTACAAAGCAAATTCAGATGAGATTTTCCCTGCAACTGTTATAAAAGTTTATCCTGGGATTGGTTTAAAGTTTAAAATGGACAATAATGCCTTTTTAGGTTTTGTTTATGTTCGAGAATTAATGTGGGGCTTTTGTTCTGACATTGATGATAGTTTTCCTGTTAATTCGAAGATTTCTGTTACTCCGCTTGAGTTTGATTATCAAAATAATGAAATTTTATATAGTGTAAAAGCTTGTTTAGTTAATCAATTTGACGAGGCTATAAGCCATCTAATAAAGGGAGAACAATATAAAGGTAAAATTATTCGACATTTCACAAACTTAGCAAGAGTGCAGATTGAATCAAATGGACATATTGTGCAAGGATATGTTCACAAGTCAGAGATTTCAAATTTAGCTTTTATAGAAAATGAAGATGTTGCAGATTTTCTTCCAATTGATTCTGAATTTTTATTTGAATTGAAAAGATTGGACAATAGAAATAAGATTGTCGAACTAACAAGGAGAAGTGTAGTTTCTTCGGATTTTAGCGACCTTGAATATGGCGAAACAATAGACGTGAAAATTGTTAAATGTGACTCTGATGGCGCATATTTTTATGAAGATGAATATGAAGGGATTATTACCGAAAACTTTGATAAACTAAATGTTGGGGATAACAAAGAAGTTTATTTAGTTAGTTCAGGAGAATTCAGCGTATAGCCATGCACATTAAGCAAACGCACATACCCGCCGCACTGCCAAATTTGCTTAAAGAGCATGTCTCGCCTGCGCACGGTGTGACTGACGGTGATAAAGCACGAAAACCTAACAATATGTATAAAAAATTGCCGGATAGTGCGTTATTAAAGCTTTGTAGCTCGTCTCTAATTCATTACGGTTTGATAAGTTTGAGCTTCGAAGTCGGCAACATTTCATACATTTAACGTTGTATGCCATGCTGAAAAAGCCAACGCGCAAATAGGCACATTTGGTTTTT
>CAZFXK010000157.1:0-4091 GCA_964522975.1 uncultured Bacteroides sp.
AGCCAAGTTTATTTGATTTTTAATAACGTCCCAATTTTAATGGGACACTAGTGATTTGTAATATACAATAAGTATTATGGCTATCTTTGAAAAAGCTAATTATACTAGTAAAGAAAAAAACTCTAATTAGCTTTTATATTCTTTAAAAATATAAAAAATAAAATGAAACACACTTTATTTTCCTCAACGGTTGAGAACTATTACTTTGAAAAGTCTGGAAGAAAAGACTTTAGTACAAAACTTCCCTACATTGTAGTCAACAATTTCCCGAGTTTGGGACACATGACAGCTTTACGTTTTTTAGAATGGGCTGCAGAAAACCCTGATGGAGTTATAAGCTTACCAACGGGTAAAACTCCTGAACACTTCATTAAATGGACTAGCTATTATTTATCAAACTGGGATAAGCCTGAAGCTAAAAAGACACGTGAAGAGCATGGACTTTTACTGGAAAAGAAGCCTTCACTTAGTGGTCTCCGTTTTGTCCAGATTGATGAATTTTACCCTATCAATCCAAAACAACACAACAGTTTTTACAATTACGTAAACAAATTCTATATTAAAGAATTAGGGCTTGATCCTGAAAAAGCACTTTTAATTAATTGCGATGAAATTCCTTTAGCTCAAGGAAAAACTCACAATGAAATATTCCCCGATGGAATTATTGATCTTACACTTCGCAACCGTAAACCGGTTTCTCCGATTGAAGAATTACAAAAAGATTCAATTTTCATGATCGATGATTGGTGTACTGGTTACGAGGATAAAATACGCAAGATGGGAGGTATTGGTTTCTTCTTGGGTGGCATTGGACCTGATGGACACGTAGCTTTCAATACCTTAGGAAGTGATCCCTATTCTACTACACGTCTTACTGCAACAAACTTTGAAACGCAAGCCGCTGCTGCCAGTGATTTAGGCGGTATCGAAGTTTCACGTACTCGCTTAGTTATAACTATTGGCTTGGGTACCATTACTCATAATCCTGATGCTACAGCTATAATATTTGCAGCAGGAGAGGCCAAAGCTAACATCGTGAAAAATGCCTTGGAAAGTGAACAATGCAACGTATATCCTGCTACCTCTTTAAGACGATTAAAAAATGCCAGATTCTACATAACTGAAGGTGCTGCAGTTAAACTGGATGATTCTTTGGACAGATATTACGGACAAGGTGAGTGGACCTATGAAAAGACTGAGCAAGCCATTTATAACCTCTGTATTAAAATTAACAAATATGCGCATAATCTGACGTTAGAAGATCTTAAAAACGATAAATACTGTCGTTTAATACCTAATGTTAGTCTTGATCATGTACAACAAGTAATAGAATCAACTAAAAATAAAATCTCATACGGAATGGAGAGTCCTAAGAATACCACATTCTTACACACAGGGCCTCATCACGATGATATCATGTTGGGAATCTTCCCGAAAGTCACGCACGACATTCGAAGAGAAAGCAACAAACTCCATTTTTCCGTGCTTACTTCCGGTTTTACTGCTGTTACAAATGTTATGATAATACGTCTACTTAAATCGACTCTCAACCTTATTGAAGCTGGTCGAATTAAGATGATAGAGTATCCTGACTTCTATGAACGGGGTTATAAATTCAAATGGGATAAAGACGTTAATCATTATCTAAATAAAGTTGCGGATGATAATGAAGAAGGTAAATTGGTTGGTGTATGCCATCGAATGGTACGTGCAATAGTAGAAATTCATGAGGTAAAATCAACAGAGGAGTTAGTTGAACAGATAAATAAGAACATAGAGATTCTTGAAAACAGTTATGATGGTGAGAAAAACCCAAAACATATTCAAACTCTTAAAGGTATGCTCCGCGAGTACGAAGAAGAATTGGTTTGGGCACACTATGGTGTAAAAGTAGACGACATAGATCATCTTCGCTTAGGCTTTTATACAGGTGATATCTTTACTCAACAACCAGATCGCCAACGTGATGTGGTACCTATTTTAGAGATGCTTCGCCGCATTAAACCTGACGTGATTAGTGTTGCATTTGACCCTGAAGGCTCAGGTCCTGACACCCACTATAAAGTATTACAAGCCATAGCAGAAGCAATAAGACAGTGGAGTAAAGAAACAGATACCAGTAACTTAAAAATCATAGGATATAGAAATGTTTGGTTTAGGTTCTTACCTTCCGAAGCGAATGTATTTACTCCTGTATCTCTTAATTCAATGTCCGTACTCAACAGTGCTTTCAAAGATTGTTATATCAGTCAAGTAGAAGCCTCTTTCCCCAGCCACGAATTAGATGGACCTTTCAGTAAATTAGCACAAAAAGTTTGGGTTGAACAATTCAAACAAATACAACTAATATTGGGTAAAGACTTTTTCTATAAAAGCGATAATCTAAAAATTCGGGCCACGCACGGTATGATATTCCACAAAGAAATGGAAGTGGAAGAATTCTTAACTCATGCTCGAGAATTAGAGAAGAGTATGGAACAATTGCTATAGAAGAAAGTACATATTGTGCAAAAGCAACTGAAAAATATGAAGAAAATTGTAGTAGGTATAGATATAGGAGGAACTAATACAGTTGTTGGTCTTGTTAATGCTGAAGGAGATATTTTAGCTGAAACAAAATTTCCAACTAAAGGACATCCTGACTTTAAAGATTTCATAACTAAGTTAAGCACCAAAATCAATGAACTTAACAATGGGTATGAAATAGTAGGTATTGGCGTTGGAGCTCCCAACGCCAACTATTGCAATGGCACCATAGAAAATGCAGCTAATCTACCCTGGAAAGGCATTTTAAATGTAAGGGAAGAAGTTAGTCAACATTTTCCAAACACCCCTGTAATTATAGCTAATGATGCTAATGCGGCAGCTATTGGAGAAATGGTCTATGGTAACGCTAAAAACATGAAAGAATTCATTATGGTTACTTTAGGTACTGGTCTTGGAGCCGGATTTGTAGCCAATGGAAAGTTGATATGCGGCTACGATAGTTTTGCCGGGGAATTGGGGCATATCATTGTCCGTCGTGATGGTAGACAATGTGGTTGTGGTAGAAAAGGATGTCTTGAAACCTATGTATCTGCATCGGGTATCAAGAGAACTGTATTTGAGCTTTTAGCTGATAGATTAGACGATAGTGAACTTCGTAATGTGAGTTTTAATGACCTTGAGGCTTTAATGATAACACAGGCTGCCTTAAAAGGTGATCCTATTGCACTTGAAGCTTTTGAAATTTCCGGAAAAATACTGGGACAAGCTCTTGCAGATACAGTTGCAATAACCAGTCCTGAAACTGTTTTTCTTTTTGGAGGTTTAGCTAAAGCTGGTGATCTTATATTTACTCCAACACGTAAATATTTAGAAGAAAACCTTCTAAGAAATTATAAAGGACGCATTAAAGTTCTACCTTCTGCTTTACACGATAAAGATACAGCCATTATTGGTGCTTCAGCACTCGCATGGAATGATATGATGGAATAAGAATAATTCCATAAACACATAAATACTCCCTGCAAAATATGAATACATATATAATGCAGGGAGTATTTTATTTATAGACCTTTTTATTCTGCAACTCCTCAACGTTTCTTTATATTTACATTATAAGTAAAGCCAACGCTATCTATTCACAGCATCATCATCTTATGTTTTTTAAATCCACGAAATTCGATACTTTAAGTTCTATTTCATACTCATAACTGGTTATTTCCGGATATTGATTGAAATGTGATTATAGAGGTTAAATTCGCATCAAAAATAACAGAAAATATCTCTAAGATACAATTCCTAGTAATATAAAAGAGCATAGTCAAGAAATCATTTTATGAAGTACTACTCTCTAAAATTGAAAAAAATGACAGAAGGTAAAAGTAAATATCTGCCTCAACAGTCAACTAAATAAAATGGAAGCCATTCAAAAACACACTCTCAAAAGAGAATTTAAATAAAAAGAACAAGTGAGACCTTTGCACGGTAAATAAATCTTTTTTGTATCCTTTCTTAAGTCATATACTATTGATTATTAGATTGTTATTTCTTGTATTTGAGTTATGAAACGAACCAAGTTAAATACCACACAGATGTCATTCGCCGAT
>CAZFXK010000158.1:0-4086 GCA_964522975.1 uncultured Bacteroides sp.
ACTAAGCTATTTGCTTAATAATACTACTCCCCCTACTTTTGCAGGTGATCCATTAACTCCTCTATTTTTATATAAAGAAGATACCTGAAGATCTATTAAATGGTAAACACATCAAAAATATGTTAGTCTTTTCCACTTTAGTGTAAAAACTTTAACTTATCACCTTTATTTTATAGGTACAAAAAAGAATTTCTAAAGAGCGTTGCCCCTTCTTTAATTTAAATCTTTCATATATCTCAATATATTGCGATTTTAGGGAAGCTATTTGCAGGTAAAAAGATATCACCTATCTTATCAACCAATGAAAGCAAGTGAAGCAGATGCAACAGCATTTTGGCAAATACGGATTAGTTATTGATAATGATCAGCTAATACTTACGTCCAGAAATAAACAACCCACATATATCCTAAACCCCAAAGTGCCTTCTATCCGTTTACCAAAAGATATACCAGCCAATGAAAACCTAATCCCACAAATTACAGAGCAGGTTTTAAAATTATCTCCAGCTTGTGATTTACTCAACACACGTTTGCACGTAAATGATTCGGATTTTACGCTTCAAAAAGGTTTATTTCAAGATACTAATGTGTTGCTATTGAAAATGGAAATGAGAACAAAAGCTAATGGAACTACCTTAAAGCTTTTGGACTAAAAATTGGCTTACTAGAAAGAATTATAGATTGAGAATTAACTTTTTTACAAGAAAGCATCATTTGATTAAAAATTAATCCACCAACCTTTTTGGAAGACAAATCAAAATAAACATATCGCATTCATTATCAGCACAAACGCAATAGACTGGCTGATTTTAAATTATAACTGAGTCTATAATCCAATTAAATTTATCCTTCCTCATACTCCCACTATAGTAGTCACAATCCATAACATTTACTGATCATTTATTAACATATAAAATTTATTCCTTTACAAAAGCATCTTTCTTGTCAAAATTAGATACTGTGATTAATAAATGCCACTACTCATTTCATTTAAAACAAACTATATATTTTCGCAGTTTTACCTCCTCATAAATTACTTAATTCATTTATGATAATATATATCTCACTTTGTACAAACAAAGCCTAAATATCATCTTACCTCTAAATGGAATTTAAATTAAATTCAAAGTCGCAATCTATAATTGAACAAAGTAATAGACTCTAAGTCATCCCATTAAGTAAAAATCTCATAATATTATCCGCCTAAACAAATCCAGATCAACTATATAAAAATCACATGATCAGATATAAATAGAATATTATTGTAATAAAATTAATCTAAAAAATCCATATCTAAAAATTGTTTTTTATAGAAAACAACCCTAAATTTGCATACTATAAATATTATTTCGCTATGAGAGTCGTTTCGTTATTTGCTGGTTGTGGAGGTTTAGATTTAGGATTAGTTAAGGCTGGTCACAAAATAGTATTAGCAACAGATTTTGATAAAGACTGTAAAGTTACATACGATAACAATTTTGATCATAAGTTGCTTTTAAAAGACGTCAAAAATATAAGGGGAGAAGAACTCCCTGAATATGATCTGCTAACTGGAGGATTTCCTTGCCAAGGATTTTCTATTGCCAACATATATAGAGACATAAAGGACGAAAGAAATGAACTTTATCTAGAAATTGTAAGAATACTAAATGAAACTAAACCAAAGTATTTTCTTGCAGAAAATGTCCCTGGTATCTTAAGCTTAGGCGAAGGAGAAGTTGTGAAACAAATTCTAGAAGAGTTCTCAAAATGTGGAGATGGCTATAAAGTTAAAAAATATCTACTTAATGCTGCTGACTATGGTGTACCTCAATCTAGAAAAAGAGTTATATTCTTAGGTGTTTCAAACAAAATAGATAAAAATAAAACAAACTTGCTATTTGATAATTTTCCACCAACTCCTACTCACTCGCCAAAAGGAAAAAATAATAAAAAAGCACATATTACCTTAAGAGATGTTTTAAGTGATTTACCAGAACCATATACTCCAAATGGAGAAAAAATTAATAATCATTATGGAACAAAGCACAAAGTAAAAATAAATGGCTATATGGGTAACAGAGCTTTATCTTGGGATAAACCAGGTCCCACAATAACAGGTAGGGGAGGTGGAACTGGTGGCCCTGTTATAGCTGTACACCCTAACTTAAATAGGAGATTTACTGTTCGAGAAACAGCAAGGATTCAATCCTTCCCTGATGATTTTATATTTTATGGATCCATGAGTTCCCAGTACAGACAAATAGGAAATGCTGTCGCTGTAGACTTTGCTTATCATCTAGGAAAGACGTTAAAAGACTTTGAGGATGGAAAGTTGTTTACAAAAAACAGACAATACACTCTAAACTTAACTCTATAACTAATACAGAAAATTAAAGCAAAAGGGAAAAACACTATAATTAAGTTATCTTCAACATTCTAACCTTTTCATAAAAAAATATCTACAATTAAAATATAAAACTCAGGGATAGAATTCCACACCGCTATAACCAACTTTATTCTTAATAATAAAACTCTTAACTCTATGCATATAAAGTAAAGAACTACAATTTTCTAGTTAAAAACATCAAGTTACCACAGGTTACATGACTTTTAATATAAGTAGGTGAGTCCTTATCTTTTTATTTTATATATTATTAAAGAAGAGCATTACACTTCACTGAGTAAATTATCCTCTAAGTAACTGCATAAAAGTATAATATAATGAAAAAACACATTTTCTACAGACTCAAAAAACAGCTTAAGTTTCTCTTATTTTACATCTAGGTGATCCACTAGTAATTCTATTACAATAAAGACGATCTAAATTTGTAATTGGCTTAAAACCATAATCTTTATGGACAAGAACTAATTTAACATCATGCGAAAAAACATCTCTAACAATATCATTTAAAGTCTCCTTCAATGTTCTTCTTTCGAACGACTCTAAGTCTCTGCCAATTTCATTTATAAACAACAATTTGTTATAATTATCATTAGATCCTAAAATATTAGCTTTTATTTCGTAAGACACTGACTCTATAGATATCTTTTTAAAGGCATCAAGTAAATTATAATCTTCTAATTTCCCTGTTATTGAATTATACAAGCTCAAACGCTGAGTTTCAATAGATGTCAGTTTATGGAGATCTTTTATAATATTATTAACCTTATCTAAATTTGAACCTGAAACTTCATTTTTAATTAACCCATCTAATAAAAGTGTTTTAGAACTTCCTGATTTAGTATTAATAGAATTAATTATTCTTATGTATTCATTCTTTGTTTCTGATGGTAATAAATGTTCATTTAAACCTTGTGTTTTTTCTAATATTCTAATTACTGAAGAAATTATTGGTGTATAATAAGATGATATTTCAATTCCTAGCCTAAAACTATTGTCAGAGTCCAGCTTTTTAATTTCCCATTTTTCTCCATTAACAAATAAATCATAGGAGCTATTTTGTCCTAAAGGTTCTATATTAAATTCAGCTCCAATCTTACTTTCACCGTCTCCAATTCCTTTGATTTGTGACTTAAACAACACATGTTCTGATCTCTTAGTCCAACTATTCCATACATCGTTTTCAAAACTACCCTTTTGATGCAAAAAATGTCCATCCATAAGCACTTAGAATGTTAACAACTCAGAAATCTCAATTTCTAAAGCTTTAGAAATTGCATTTATATTAATCAGTGTAATATTTTTTTCACCTCTTTCAATCATGCCTATATAAGTCCTATGCATACTAGCTTTATGAGCCAAATTCTCTTGGGATAGACCTTTTAATCTCCTCAACTCACGAACTCTATTTCCAAATTTAATTAGCAATTCTGTTTTCATATAGATTTAGTTAAGATTCAAAATTAACTTTTTAAAAAAGAATAAACAACATACTATAATTAGCAACTATAATAAAAAGCTGGTTAATATAGATATTAAAGATTAAAATTCTACAATAACTTCTTAATCAACAATAACTTCTTAATCATAAATAATTATTTTCTGCACTGGAAAATTAAAAATCTAATGACAATGCATAAAATTCATAGAATGAAAAGTACTTGTGCTGACTGCACATAGCTAAAACAGACAGACTCTCTACT
>CAZFXK010000159.1:0-4060 GCA_964522975.1 uncultured Bacteroides sp.
TTACAGGCTTGTTGAAACTCATTCCCAATAATTCACACATTCTATTTTTCCCCCCTTGACATATTACCAGATTGCTTTTGTCCGCTCGTCCCCTTTTGTCCGCTTAAAAATTTAAATCATGCTTTTAGAAACAAGGCAAGAGTATTATATCAATCGAATATCATAGTTTGTATCCCAGCATTTTTAGCTATATTGCTATACTTCAGTCTGTTATCCTAGATCTATATGCCTAGTTTCGACAACCCACACAATTTCCCCTTTATTTTTTGTTCTACATAAAGCGACAAAATAAATAATATAAGATATATGAGTCCGACCTTGGATTGTTGAAAAAAACAGAAAAACAGAGGAACAGCTCTTTGTCTGACAGTTAATAGTTTTATGATATTCCTTGGACATGATCACAGTCTTTCTATACCCCCTTCTAAAACCGAATCATTTACCCCTAAAAAATCAAATCGTTTTTCCCTTTGGGATCTAATGTAACCAAATGATAGATAAAAACATAATCCGGTAAAATTAAACCTTTAGAGTAAATCTAAAAAACACAGTCCAATCTACCGGATTTACCGCATCAATCATTAAGTTATATCTCATTGTTTATTGCTAGGATCAATTTAATCTCTAAAATAGGGGTTTCATTCTACAATATAAACCACACCACCCAATTTTGAAACCCAATATCAATGAGTGGCAGGATCCTACAACCCAGCCATAGCACCCCGCGGAACATTGTCATGTTTCAATCTGAATTTTTTAAATCCGAATCCCTTTATAAATATCCTTGTACTACAATTCAAATTTCCGCAGAAAAACTTTCAGGTTTGTGGATAAATAACGGTCTTCTTATCCATTACCAACAAAACTCTTGACATATGCTGACATTGGCTGTGATTCCCGCTATCTGTTCACCTATAGCTTGGGCATTTGCAATCGGGTTTTGTAGAAAAGTAAATTGAATGATTTTGTTTTATCTAGTTGAATTCATTTCTAGGGATTTTTTCAGCGTAATACGTATCAATTAAAAATCATCTTCATCATACACAAAATTGTAATCATAGTCATAGTCATAGTCATAATCGATATCTCCTGATCTGTCGTCTATGTTAATCTTTGCACCCATATTAAAATATTCAAGGAGCATATCTTCAAGATGATAAAGTTCCATTGTTCGCTCATCATAACCATAGTTTGAAATATACCATATGTTCCATGAATAGCTATCACACCCAATGGATTTTTCACAAACACTTCCACCCTTCGAAATTTCAAAAAACTTCTCATTAATTATGAAATCAATATATACCATTTCATGAAAATTTTCATCACCAGTCCTACATGTTATACTAAACTCTACATCTATACCACTAGTACTCTCCGGTAACCGTTCTAAAGCATATAACGCTTTTCCAAGTGCTATTATCTGAAGCGGTTTTATTCTTGGACACCTTATTAACCGACGAGCAGTATTCATGGCAACCAAAATAGCACAGTAATCTTCGTCCTGTAAATCGAATTTATTATTTTCACACAACCAAAATACCCCCTTCTTGCATAATACTTTAGTTCCTTGACCTTGAAACACCCTAGTAGGTGCCCCCTAAAGGGGACGTCCTAAACCAGTTAATACTTTGTTCTAAGAAAAGTGGGAGAATGACAGATAGTGCCAAGAATCCAGCAACATGAGTTGTGCCCCTTATTCTTCTATCGTTCCATTATTAATAAACCCCATTATGATATATAGCTCCATAAATGCGCCATAATTTCTAGGCAAACCAGGAAGACAGTTCCCATAATTTTTAAATCAGGGAGACTGTCCTTTTAGTTTTATGAATTATATTATAGTTAGGTATTAATCACCCCAAATGGAAATGGCCTTGTCAGACAAATACGTTGCCCTTTCCTGAATAGTGTCTTCGTCCCAATGGGAATAATCTAAATAATCACCTATGGTCTCAATACCCTCAGCATATTTTTTTAATCCCGCTCTATTCTCGTTCCCCTGAAGTTTTTCCGTCCATTCAGAGTCTCTGATAGAAGCATTGAGCGACTGCGTTATTATTGCCAAATTTCCTAGAGTCAGTAGTTTGCTATTTCTCTCTTCCGGTGTATATGGTGGACTAGGCATGTCCCAATAGTTTTCCCATTTCTTTGGCATTAAATGTTCCAGGCTATATTTATCAAACCCTAAGAGCTGTGTAGCATGCTTTGAACAATCCCTAATTTTTGCTTCAATCAAATATATTATGCCCTTTGCCTGTTTGTTGATAAGCTTTGATTTGTTGAAACCCTCAACCATTTCTTGTATAGACGGTAGACGGTTTATTTTTTCGCTTTGTGTAGCAATATAGTCAAGGAACTGTTCCTTTGTTAAAATATCGTTGTAAATTAACCTTTCTGAAAAAAGTTGATTATAATTTTGGGCGGTAGATCTTACAACCATTCTCCTCATTATGTAGCTCTCAATGGTTCCATATAATTCATTTTTAGCATCAATGTCATCTTGATTTTTTTCAACATATAAAATATAAGGAATAAGTGTACTGGTATCGAGCCCAAATATCAAAAGGTTAATTCTTTCTATTCCAAATTGTTGGGGAACAGACTGATTAATTATTTCCGGATTAAAAACCTGTCTAAATAGTGTTGCATATACCCTTACCTCATCAACAAGAGCTTGTTTATCATTATCATAATATTCTACAATAAATTTTTTATACGACTCAAACAATTTTTCCACACGTGAAAATTGTTTTTTACTTTCCGATTTGATCCGCAAACTATCATCCTGAATTTTTATTTGAAGAAATGCATGAAAAAACAAATCAATACATGTTCTGTGTATTCTGCCGGCAGTTATTTCCCTATCCCAATATTCCTTAGCTTCCTCATCGAACTCAAAAACATTTTTCCAATTTAATTCATAAAATTCAATATCGTTGCGATTAAAGAAAAAGTTTTTTAATAATTCTGCTGTGGTAAGTTTCACCCCAAGCGAATTTATCGTATCGAATATTTGTTGTTCATCTTCATTTTCAATCAAATCTATTCCAACAAATTCAATATTTTCTATCAATTTATAAAAATCCAATTTGTTTGGATTGATATTATCCTTAAAAAATTTATAAGCCCCTAGAATATTGTTTTCCCCGGGAATGTCTTTCAAATCATCTAGTTCCATTATAGTATTAAAACTTTCAAGATCATTGTGGTTATGACGCAAAGCAATTTCGTTCGTTTTCATAAGCCGGAACCGAATAAAATCACTGGATGACCCATTCATCAAACTCAACACCTTAAAAAATAGGTTAATGGTGGTTAAACGCTGTTGACCGTCTATCACTGTCCTAATGTCCCCACAATCCTGTTCAGCAAAGGTGGGACGCTGCTTGAGAATTATGGTACCCATAAAAAATGGTTCTGGTTTAAGAGCCAAATTTTCCATGTCATCCAAAAAACGCTGCCATTGTTCCTCCTCCCAAACATAAGAACGTTGAAAAAAGGGTATTTCTAAAATCCGGCTCATATTAAAAATATCGCTTATTTTTCGACTATCTGCTTTCAAGGCAATCTCTCCTTCCCCATAATCACTATGTCCATTACTACGAGGGTCTACCGTTTATATTGTATCAAAAAATTACTTGCCTGTACATATTCTAACTAGTTAGAGCAATGTTGTATATCATAAATTTGTTTCGGGCTATCCTAGAAATACCATAGGGATAAATGCCTCGGCTTGTTATCTAACACTGAACTAGATAATAAAAACAAATCCCTAGCCCATCATCTAGTATCAATACAGAGTTGTATAAAAACCACGAAATCCGTTCTTATAATCTTCACAGAATAAATATATAACTATCTATTTTAATCTTTTGACATATATTGTGTCAGCTATCCCATCTACCTGCATTTTATAACCGATGCCAGATTTATATATTGTAACTTTGGGAAAATATTTATAGGAATATTTATCTCCCGACACCGAAAAAATCTACTTTTTGTATATATCTACCGGTTTTTTAAATACAGCTGCTAATACAATAGAGCCTAGACCCGT
>CAZFXK010000160.1:0-4027 GCA_964522975.1 uncultured Bacteroides sp.
GTATAAACTTTGCAACTTGCTAAAATCAGCCTTGTTGGCGGTATGGACGGGACTCTTCCTTGTTTCTAATAGTTTTCAATAGTTTTCAATAATTACTGTATATCAGATATTTAGAAAATTATTTTTTTGTGTTTGCGTGTGTTTTTCATTATTTTTTGTAAATTTGCACGACAGATGCACGACACTTTTTTGATATGCCTAGTTATTCTCCATACGTAAAATTGAGCAGAATTTCCCAAGATGGAACAACGCCACTATATGTTTGCTATAATTATAATAGAGCAAGACGAACTTTAATAGCCACGGGTTATAGTATTAAACCTATCCATTGGGATGAAAAAAAGAAATGGATAAAACGAGCCAGTCCGAAATATGATGAAATAGATAAGGTTCTCACTAAAATCACGTCTAAATTGGGAAAAATCCTTATTTATGCAGTTGAAAATGCAATTGATCCAACGGTTGATTACATATTGTTGGAATTGGAGAAAAACAGAGAATATGAACAGCGTTCCAATCGAGTTAATTTGTTTGAAACATTAGAAAAATACATCGTCGAAAAGGAGCCTTTCGTCTCTAAAGACCAAGTGAAGGACTACAAAAGCCTTCGTAAACATCTGAAGGCTTTTAAGGAATATTCTTCCCAACCAATCACTTTCCGGAACTTGAACCTTAAATTCTACAACGAATTTATGGATTATCTGTTTCACAAGGCTGTAAAACCCGATGGCTCAATAGGATTAGTAACTAATTCGGCGGGTAAGATTGTTAGGATGTTGAAAGGGTTTGTCAATTATCAAATGGCAAAGGGAACCATTCCGGCAATCGATTTAAAAAACTTCAAAGTTGTTGAAGAAGAAACGGATGCCATATATTTAACGGAAACGGAACTCTCGAAAATAAATAAATTGGATTTATCCGAAGACAAAGAACTTAAAGAAATTCGGGACATATTACTTGTGGGCTGTTATACCGGGTTGAGATATAGCGATTTATCCTCGTTAAATTCTGAGCATATTGATTTGGAAAACGAACTTATCAATATCAAGCAACGCAAAGTCCATAAAGCTGTTGTTATACCAATGATTGACTATGTTCCCGAAATTCTGAAAAAATACAATTACGAATTGCCCAAGGTGTCATCGAATAAGTTCAATGAACGTGTTAAAGAATTGGGGCAGAAAATAAAGCTAAATCAAAAGGTTGAGATTGTTAGAAAGAAAGGAAATTCAAGAATCACGTCCGTTCACAAAAAATACGAACTAATATCCTCACATACCTGCCGTCGCTCTTTTTGCACCAACATGTACCTGTCGGGATTTCCAGCCGAAGAATTAATGAAAATTTCAGGGCATAAAAGTCCCACCGCGTTTATGCGTTATATTAAAGTTGACAATATGCAGGCGGCGAACCGATTAAAAGATTTGAGAAAAAACAAGGCTTTAAGCTGAAAATGATTTAAGATTATGACAAAGAATTTAGTTATGACATACGATGAGTTAAGCCTTGATGTGGCTATTTCCGCTCTCAATTATATGAGAGTTATTAACGCGGAAAAAAGATATGCTTGCCAATCGAAAGAAGAGCTTATCAGGCTAGACAAAGAATTCGAAATGTATAGACGGGAAGAGTTGGTTGTTCTAAACCAAAGCAAAGACAACGACCTTTGGTACAGCGTTATGAATAAGATAGATAAGCTGTACTGTCCAATAATAAAGCGTGAATTTGAATTAACCTAAGAACTGCTTCTAACAAATTAATAAACCTCCAATTTATCTCAACAATGTATACCAGCCAACTCAATCTAACAAACTCCTATCAAAGAGAGATATTTGATTATATCAGAGATTATCATCCCCAGTTGTTCCTCGATATGAAAAGCCTTGAAGAACTAATTATCTTAAAGGCAGTGAATCTAAAAAGGCGTATGAAGATGCTCTCAATCGAGGCGAAAACGACGTCGAAGCCCGATACATAGCCAATCAAGTATTACACGCGTTTCTTGAGTTTTCTCCTTGTGCTTTCATCAAAGGATTTTATGAAGAACTCTATGACGATATAATTGACAACGAACAAGCATTAGAGATATACAAAAAAACGGAAGATATTTTTGAGAAATATAGCGACAATGTTGAAGGAACAGATGAAGAAGATAACTTGAGAGAGGAATTAAAACCCTTTATGACAAAATTTGACAACGAATAAAATTCAATTTGTCAATTTTTTGTCTGAAAAATTTCATATACACCTGAAAAAATTACATTTTTTGAGTAAAACTTCAGCTATACCTGAAATAAATTCGGCTTAATTTCCCAGTATTATCACATTTCGGATGAAAAATGACTGCAAAAGCATATAAATCAGATTAATTTCTAATTATTATATGCTTTTAGATATAATTTGTTATATTTGCACGAAATAACTGCAAAAGCATATAATTATGACATTGAGTTTAGCCACATTTATTAAAGAAAAACGGAAAGAAACGGGACTCACGCAACAAGAATTTGCTGACAGAGCGGGCGTCGCGCTTACCGTTGTTCGGAAAATAGAGCAGGGAAAAGAAAACCTTAGTTTGGCGAAAGTGAACCAAGTGTTGATGATGTTTGGGAATAAACTCGCGCCCGTAAACCACAAAGAAATTGAGCCATGAGACAGGGAAAAGTATTCTATAATGATGCGTTCGCCGGAGTTCTGACGGAAACAAGCGAGGGAGAATATCTATTCAGCTACGACAAAGCGTATATCCAAAGTTTCCCCAACCGACCGATAACATTTTCCATGCCCGTATCGGAAAAAGTGTATCGAGAAAAGCGACTGTTCCCGTTTTTCGAAGGATTAATTCCCGAAGGCTGGTTGTTGGAAATCGCTACTAAAAGCTGGAAACTCAATCAGAATGACCGAATGGGTTTGTTGTTGGCGTGTTGTAAAAACTGCATTGGCGCGGTAAGTGTAATCCCCTTAACAAGTGAAAACGATGAGTAAAAGATGCCTGTATTGTTATAAAGAGTTAGACGCGGAGGCTGATTTTCACGCTTCGTGTAGTTTGCGTTTTTTCGGTAGTAACGAGCCACCTGTTTTGGACTATACGATGCACGAAATGGCTGAATTAGCCAAAGAAGTGGTGGAAAGTTCGGTAACTGTTCCGGGCGTTCAACCGAAACTTTCGTTGGGTTTCATCAAAGATGTTTTGCAAGATGCTGGCAAGGGGCGATTAACCGTAATGGGCGCGTTGGGCGGAAACTATATTCTCAAACCTCAAAATCAGACTTTTCCTCAAATGCCCGAAAACGAGCATCTGACTATGAGAATGGCTGAAATTTGCGGAATTTCTGTCGTTCCATCTTCACTAATTCGGTTAAAATCGGGCGAACTTTCTTACATTACCAAACGGATAGACCGCACGGAGACAGGCGAAAAAATCCACATGCTGGATATGTTTCAGATTTTGGAAGCCTTTGATAAATACAAAAGCTCTATGGAGAAGATTGGCAAAGCGGTTGCCGAACATTCGTCCCATACATTGCTCGATTTACTGCGACTTTTCGAGGTGGCGCTTTTCAGCTATATCACTGGAAATAACGATATGCACCTGAAAAACTTCTCGTTGATTTTGAGCAATGACGAGTGGGTGCTTTCGCCGGCTTACGACCTGTTGAATGTTCAGTTGCACCTGCCGGAAGATACGGAAGAAATGGCGCTTACCATCAAAGGAAAGAAACGAAAACTGACAAAATCGGATTTCGTTAACTTGGGATTGAAATTCCAATTGACCGAAAAACAAATACAAAACACCTTTAAACGATTTATTGGCGCGGAGAAAAAAATGAAACAAGAGATAAAAGCCTCTTTTCTTTCTCCCGAAAATCAAGTAAAGTATATTGATTTACTGGAAAATAGGTTGGATTTGTTTAGAGAGTAGTCAGATTGTGAAAAGTAAGCATTCGGTCTTCCCCGCATTTTATTCCAAGCTTTCTTAGATTCTTCCAAAAAACCTTTCAAAAACTTGTAAAACATTCGGAGACGA
>CAZFXK010000161.1:0-3838 GCA_964522975.1 uncultured Bacteroides sp.
CTCTATTTCGCCCTTGTAGGCTTCAATTTGAGCCACTTCTTGCTCAAGACGTTCCTTTCTGCTTAGGATTTCTCTTACCTTGTTAGCAAGCTCTTGATACTGTTTTTTAAGGTTTTCAGCAAACTCTTTGGCTCTTGCGAGTATGCTCTGTTCTTGTCTTGTTATCTGTTCAGCCTTAGCTATGGTTTCATTGCGTTCTGCCGTAGCTTCTGCCTTTATTTCTTTGGCTTCCTCTTTGGCTTTGCCTATCATGTTTCTGCACTGGATTCGGGTACGTTCCAAAGTGGCTTCTATCTTCTCATCAGCTTTGACACGCTGCACAAGTGACTCCATTTGCCCTTTGTTCATGTTCTCGACAAACACACCTACCCTCTCAGGCTCTCTAATTTGCCCTAGAATCGATTTTTTGGCTTCAATGGTATAATTCTCTGCCTTTATATCGTTTTGTCCGTCTGAGGCGATATAAGAGGCTATTTCGTCCATGCTTTCGACCTTGGCTTTCTTTTCGGCATATTCTTGCTCAATTTCTTCGAGCATTTCGTCACGGGCTTCTTTGTATTCTTCTACCGACAAACTTCCCCTTGCCTTGCGTTCGGCTTCGACTTCAAGCCCCATATTTCGACACAGTTCCCCAAAATAGGCTCGCTCGTTCTCTTTCCAGAGTTTTGTTGCATTGTTTTTTCGGCTTTCCTTTTCGGGAACATAGCCCATTTGCTTCATGGCATTGTCTAGGGCATTGCGTGTCGATAGTCCTCTTTTGTATCCGTGAGCCACGGGAACATAGTCCAAATGCAAGTGGGGGCTTGCTTCGTCCATGTGTATGTAAGCCCCTACAAGCCTTAAATTAGGGTTTCTCTGCTCAAAGGTACTTGCATACTGCCTAAGTGTTTCTTTTGCCTTTTCCCGTGTCTGTGGGTTCTCAAAATCTTCTTTCTTGCCCCATTGCAGAACGTCCTCATAGAAAAGCTTCTCTCCGTTCTTGGACTTCTGTATGTGGTCATAGTAGCTATCAATCTTTCTATCGGCTCTTTTCTGTCTGACGTTGTACTCGGCAAGTGCTTCTCCAAAAATCTCTTCATAGGCTTGCCTTAAATCCTTATCGACTAGCACTATGTTTTGGTTTGACTTGCTCGTGTCTATGTTGTCCGGAATTTCTCTTCCAATATTCTCATACTCTCTCCGATTGTGAAGCTGACTTCCTTTGCCTTGTGGCATTGATATTCTTCCCATGTTTTAGCCACCACCTTTCGGATTCCAGTATACTCGGTTTTGTTACTTTTGTCAAAAGTAACCCCGTATGACTTTTGACACATTCGTATCAAAAGACGGGGCTCTCCGAGGGGCAATAGTTCCCTTGCATTCCTCCAAAAAAAGAGAGTGCTGCCATTCGGATCGGACGGAGCATGAAGCTCCTCATCCAAATGTAAGCACTCCTTTTTTTTATTCAAGCTCGCCCAACATTTCATCATTTTTCAAATTGGTTATGTATTTGTCTATAGAGGTCTTGCTTGATATTAAAAACTTAACTTTCACAGTCTTTCTGCCCTTTAAGATAGGCTCAAAATAGACTGTTATATCAGTCAGTTCATTGATTTCTTTTTGGGCAATCTCTAAAACCTTTGTTTTAAACAAATTAAAATTTTTATACGATTTTATGGTATCAACCATGAGCAATTTTTTTAATTCGTCAAGGTCTATCGTCCATGAAATGGACTTAGGTTCTTTTCCTTTTTCCGCTATGTTTCTCTTGTCTGTCTGTCCAACTTTCATGTCGTAATATGCTTTTAATAACTCATATATACGAATACCATATTGGCTTTTCATCAAAAGAATGTTGCGAAGTCCATATGACAGATACTTTTCACGCAGGTCAAAGAGATAAGGAACTAAATCTTCATCAAGCTTTACTTTGGCTTTGCCACTTTTTTTATTCGTCCAGACCTTAGATAACCAACCGACTGTTGTTTCCGTTCCGTCCTCTAAGGTCAGCCATATAGATTTATCACGCAATCCTTTTAATATTAACTTGATTTCATTGTATACCTTACCTGTTTTTTCAAGACCAAGAACCCTTATGTAATCTAATATTTCAAACTCATATTCTAGTTCAAAAGGAACTTCTTTGGCTCTGTCCATAGCAGTAATCGGTTTAATCATGGAGCACACATAAGCAAGTGTTTTTTGCTCATTCACTGTAAAATCGTATCTTGTTTTTAAAACTAAATTATTGCTTTTTACTACTTGATATTCCCTTGCTTTTAGAATTTCTATTTTTTCATCCGTTGTCATTTTACCCTCGTTTCTTCGTGGTTTTAGTTCCAATAATGGAGAGATATTAGTTGCAATAAAATTATTGTATTCCTTATTGCAACCAATGTCAATAATGGTTGCAATTTAAAGTTATCCAGAGAGGGAAAAGTTGCAATAAAGAGAGGGAAAAGTTGCAATAAAGAGAGGGAAAAGTTGCAATAAAACTACTTCAAACCCTAGTAAAATCAAGGTTTTTGCTTGTCCCTAAGTATTAAGAAGTATTAAGAAGTATTTTATTTATATATAAATGCAAAAAAATAACTAGAAAAAAACAAAGAAAAAGGGCATGGGGTTTCACCCCAAACCCCACAAGGGACAAATCCCTTGACCCATTAATCACTCGCCGTTAGGCAAGAGGGATTGTTCCAAAGAACAACCCTCTGCGAGGTAGTGTATTGGTGTATGATTGTCAAGGTACGCTCCTTATCCTCGACCAAAGTACGGTCTGCGGTACCGCTTTACCCCTTGACAATGGTTTTACTGTTCTGGGTTACCAGAACTCTTTTGAGTAGATTTGATTGCATTGGCATATTGCTGAATGTATTTATCAAAAGCCACAAGGTCAGTAACAGTACCACAATGCTTTTCTACCACTCCACCAAGCTCTATAAGGTGTCTGGTTCGCTTCTTTCTCAACCTTACCCTCGTTCATCAGCTTCTTGTAACTCTCTGCCAATACCATGTAACCATTCATTTTTCGTTCTCCTTTTTTCTTTTTTATTGCGTAATTTTTACGTCCTTTTAGTTCGAATAAAACCAACTCAAAACCTTGATTTTACGGGCTTTTTTGCTCCCCCTAAATAAAAAGAAATAATAATAAATAATATTTATTAAAAAAGTGCAAAAAAAACTCGGGAAAAATGCATCTAAAAAAACTGTTTTTCCCTTGTCAGATTATAGCCAACAAAAAATAGCATCAAGGGTAAATGTACTCGTTACACTCGCCCTTGACACTATTTTTCTTATGGCTCTTTGGTAGTTAAGGGAAAAAAGGTTTTGAGTGTTCCAACGGAACAACGCAAAAAAAGAAAAAGACTATCGGGTTCTTGGCTTTTCTCTACTAATAACTTTTGCAACATCACTCTGTTGTTGGATAAGGTTCTGCAAGCTCTGACTAATCGTCTTTGTTCTGTCACGGTTTTGTATAAGCTCTTTAAGTAGGCTCTTAGGCACTTTAACACGTTCCTCTTCCACGAAAGCACCTATGCGACACAGTCCGTTCTTTTGGTCTTCGAGTGTCCTATTATCCAAGCCCCCATGCTCATTCCTGCCGACTATTCTTTGTCTGCCGTCTGTATAAAGGGCTATGAGCTTGCCTTCATCACGAAGTCGGAATGTAATGTCATTACCAAAGCCCCGATCTTCCCTCATTTCCGAAGTGGTCTTAAATCGGGCTTGTGTAAGCTCGTTATCAAGCTCTCCCGACAAGATTTTTTTTGCCCTGGATAATTCTTGCACCTCTTGTCTTAATGGCTCTATTTCGCCCTTGTAGGCTTCAATTTGAGCCACTTCTTGCTCAAGACGTTCC
>CAZFXK010000162.1:0-3740 GCA_964522975.1 uncultured Bacteroides sp.
ATATCGGAGATGATGAACTGCTGGAAATCACCCCGGATAGCATCAGGCTGCGTAAGAAGATCCTGCATCATACGGATAGAAAGAGGAATGAACACGCGAGCTGATCCCAAGATTAGCTGATTATTTGATTAGTGGATTGCAGCATCTTGTCTGCAAATCCGCTTGGGACAGGAATCTCCCAGGACGTCAAAAACAGAATCCTTACCGTTTTGAGCTTTCATAGTATTCCCAGTCTACATCACAAGACCAGCGGACTGATAGCGTGATGGGAACTGCAAACTACCTCTACCTCAGAGAATGAGCACCTACTATTTATATGCTGCACTTCGACTGGATATTTCTGGTTTTAATTAGTATAAAAAAGATATGCGTTGGAATCTACACCAACATTTGGGACGTCACTCACCTCATTGATATTCCTTGCCAAAAATGGGTTGATCTTACTATAATTCAGGCTCTTGCGTAATATGGAGTTTGCAATATCTTTTTGATTCATTCAGTGCCGAGAGCAGCAAAGGCTTTGGCAAGTTTGAATTTGAGTTTCTGATAAGCCTTGCCCTCTACCTCCACGGTTCTATCACTTTCTATCAGCGTAAAACCGATGCTCAGGGCCAGTCGCACCATTTTTTCATTGCCAGACCAGGTTTCGCAATAAACATATTCCAAGGCCCAGGTTTGAAATAGGTGCCGAACCCACATTCCCAGGGCTTCCCTACCTATTCCCCTGCCCCAGTAAGCCATTTCCGGGATGGAAATACCAACGGCTACGTATTCCGGGTCATTTTCAATATAATACCGTGTTACCCAACCAATATGCGTATTATCCACCCAAATCTCAAATCTCGTTTTTAGCTCTTGTGGTCCCTTTTGAATTCTTTTTGATAGTCTATATACAAAGCTCTCGGCAAAATCATCGCTCATTTCTTCCCAGGGAGCATCCCATTTCGTCCATTCCAGTCCTTTTGTGAACCAGGCTCGATAATCATCCAAATCATCTGCCGTGGTATCCCGCAAAGTAACTATCTTCCCAGTGATTTCTGTAATCATTCAAATCTCTCCAGTTCAGTTGATTCGCTCTGATTTATCCGATCCCCTTTTGTCAGTTACCCACAGATCAGCCATAGTGCAGTCTGCAAAATCATCTCGTAAAAGCCATATATCGAAGATTAAAAGCTCATGCCACACCCTTTTGTTGATCGTGCTTTTAACATGCCTTCGATTCGAGTTGACTCGGGGTTCCGGGTCAACTCGAATCGAAAGCATGTTAATACCAAATTGAACCCAAAAGGTCCAAGGTAGCGCAGGACGCCGTTCCTGCGAAACGGTATCCGTTCCCTTGTCGTAGCGCAGGACCCCTGTTCCTGCGAAACGGTATCCGTTCTCTCGTCGTAGCGCAGGACGCCTGTTCCTGCGAAACACCATCTGTATATATACCGGTTTGTTTATAGGCTGCGGTTCCGCAGGAACGGCGTCCTGCGCAACGATCGCAGTCATTTTGTTCATTCCAAGGTAAGAAGCTAAGAGACATAAAACACTACAGGCCTGTCCTGCAGACTCGGAAGCCGAGGTTTTTGAGGGTATTGTGCATGGTGCCCTGCATCCGACATGAAACCCGGCACCACGAAGCAATGTTGTCCCAGATGCCGCCCCGTACCGCACGGACCTCACAGGGTACAAAGCCTGTGGGATTGTCGCTGGGACTGAAGCTGTAATAAGCGCTGTTAAACGAGTCCCAACACCATTCCATCACATTCCCGCTCATATCATAAAGGCCGAGTCCATTCGCAGCTTTGGTTCCGACGGGTTTTGTGCCAACGGGGTTATTATTACCACTATGCCACGCCACATAATCAACATCATCAGAGCCGCTATACAGGTAATCAGGATTATTTGTAGCACCCCGAGCCGCATATTCCCATTCTGCTTCAGTAAGCAAACGGTAGCCATTGGCAGTCCAATTGCAGAGCGCCTGGTCCCAAGTGTCATTATGGGAAGTAGGTACCGCTCCCCAGGCAGCGCCATTGGCAAATACACCCGTCACATAGACATTGGCATTGCTATCCAAAGCTATGGCGTAGCCTTGTTCATCATACGAATAGTTATTGGGACCCCCGGCTTTTTGGGCCCAGATCCATTCGCCCTCAGTATCCAGTTTGGCAACGAAGATGTCAAAACCAAACGGAGCCCCAATCAAGATGGTGTCGCCGAATTCGGCGGTCCCCCAAATACCGCCGGTCAGATAGACATTCCCAGCGTTATCCACGGCTATAGCCCTGCTACGATCGTCTTCGAGTCCTCCGGCTCTTTTTGCCCAGAGCCAGTTGCCGAAGCTGTCCAATTTGGCCACGAAGATATCAGATTTATATTGAGCAGCCCCAGTCAAGATGGTGTCACCGAAGTCTGCGATGATACCGATAAAATCACCGGTCAGATAGACATTCCCAAGGTTATCAACGGCTATACCCCTGCCTGCATCACCAGATCCTGGCCCTCCTGCACCTCTTGCCCAAATCCAATCGCCATTGCTACTCAGTTTGGCAACGAAGATATCAGTATCAAGTACCGTATGCGAGGTCAGGAGTATGCTGCCAAAATGGGCTGATCTACCAATATAACCGCTCAGATAGACACCACCAGCGCTATCCACGGCAATGCAATTAGCCCGATCACTGTCTACCCCGCCCGCGCTTCTGGCCCAGAGCCAGTTGCCGGCGCTATCCAGTTTGGCCACGAAGATTTCGCCCAAGTCGCAGTACAAATCGATGTTGCCGAAGTAGGCTGGGTAACTGTCAAACGAACCGGTCAGATAGATATTGCCGTCGCTATCCAAGGCTATGCCTGCGCCAGTATCATTATTAGTCCCGCCGGCTTTTTTGGCCCAGAGCCAGTTGCCGCTACTATCCAGCTTGGCCACGAAGATGTCATTATTGCCACTGCTGGTCAGGGTGATGCTGTCGAAGCTGGCGGTCTCTTTAAAAAAACCAGTCACATAAGTATTTCCATTGCTATCGACGGCAATGGAATATCCAATATCATCAGTTGTCCCGCCTGCACTCTGAGCCCAGGACCATTCAGGGGTTTGTGCCGTCACAATGCCCATGAGCATGAGCAGTAAGAACAAAATCGCGTATTTCTTCATGATAAGTTCTCCTTTTGATTAAGATTTGTTATGAAGTATTGTTGCGTAAAGAGCTGGATCTGCTGGCCGGCAGGGCTGCAATCCTCTTGATTTTGAGGGGTAAAGGATGCTGTGAAGCAGTTCCGGAGGCATAGTTCCCGCGGGGCAGAGATAATGTGCGACGATTATTACTCAGAGTGCGGGCACTATTGTGCCGGTTTGTACTTCGGGAGGGGAATTGATTATCATGATGCTTATTGATCTTGTTGAAATGTGTCCACACGAAAGCAGACCCTGCCTCTTCAGAGCCGCGGTAAATATGCTCTAAACACCTGTTTGACAAAGAGTAGCCAAAACAGTTACAGCAAGAGTCAACTTTCATAAAAACTCCTTTGGTTTTGGCCGAGGGCGCGGTAAATATCCAAATTCCGACCATTTTACCAATTCAGCTTTGGGTGCCCTCGAAGTCGCGAAATGCTCTGCAGGCGTACTAAGAAGACCCTAAGCTATCTTAAGCAAGAGATATAGAGAGTGGAAACAATGTCAAGAATAAAGTGAACAGGCATTCCCCCATTTTTTGTAACGCTGGCTTTAGAGCTTGTGAGAGAACTCCCAAGATGGC
>CAZFXK010000163.1:0-3559 GCA_964522975.1 uncultured Bacteroides sp.
AGGGGAGCCAGGACCGGGTGATGAGCTTGAAGTTATAGAGATAAGTGCTATTAACGAAAGTACAATTGAAGTAACATTTAGTGAAGCTGTAGATGCTGCAGTAGAAGCTAACTTCAGCTTAACTAAAGGTACTCTAAAGTCAGTAAGCTTAAATGCAGCTAAGACAGTTGCAACTTTAAGCGTTGAAGGCTTAACTTTTGGAGATACACTTGATGTAACAGTTAAAGATGTAAAGGCAGGTACTGCTGAACTAGTTACTGTTACTAAAGAAGTTAAGATACCAGCATTTGGGGCACTTTACAACTTAGTAGTAACATCAGATAATGCTGCTATAAAAGCAGACGGACTTAGTAAGACAATGGTAACAGCAAGAATTTTAAACAAGGTAACAAATGAATATGTAAAAGAGCAAGGACAAGTTAGTTTTACAACTACAAAGGGAGACTTTGCACAATCACAAGTATCCTTTGACCAAAACGGAGTTGCTGCACTACAGTTAACTTCAGATGTAAGCACAGAAGATGTAATTGCATATATAACTGCTACAGTAACATCTGTACCAGGTGCAACTCAATATGAAGGACTAGTAGGACAGTACCAAGTTAAATTTGTAGTAGAAAGTGGAGCAGGCGAATTAGACATGGTAGCAATGATAAATGCTAGTTCAAGCCAAGCAGACAGAATAAATGTTGAGTTCAACGCTCCAGTAACAGTAGAGCAAATAATAGCTCAATATCCAACTTTAGCAGCTGCAAGAGCAGATAACTTTGGGTTTAGAGTAGATGAACCTCAGACAGCATTAACCACTGCACCAATTACTAATATAGAACAAGTTAGTTCAAAGGTAATAAGACTTATATTAGATACAGATAATAAATTTGCTCAAGGTACAACAGGAACAACTGAAGTAAGATATGATTATTTAGCAGGAACAGGTAGTAATTATGATGATCAGGCAACTGCTAATGATGTTGCTTTTAACGGAGCATTCTTACGTGACAACATGACACATAATGTATCAATTCCAGCTAATGGAACTAAAGTATTAATGAATTCAGACGGGGTAGACTTTGTATTAACAGATATTAGCAAACCTTGGATTAAAGGCGTTAATGTCGTTAATCAAATGGAAATAGAAGTAGAATTCTCAGAAGCTATGGCAGAAGATATTACAGAATTAACAGAAGTTAGTGGAGGAGTTACACTATACAAAAACTTCCGTATAGATGGTAAGAGATTAATGCCTATGGCAGGAATTACATCAACAACTGCAGAAAGAGCAACAGCTACAAACAATAACTATCTATTAGTTAGAGCAAGTGGAGTAAATGTAAACGAATATTGGGATGGAGCTACACCAGTAGATAGAAGAAATGTAGTAACTATATCAATAGACCCATGGAACAAATTAGCACCAGGTATGTATTCAGTTCAAGCTTCTAATGTTGGAGACTGGGCTGCTATGACTCACAGTGCTAATATGTTAGTAACTCAAACTTTTGACTTTGAAGTTGAAGGAGATACTTCAGTACCAAAAGTTACTATAGATGTACATTCACCAGAACAATGGTTATTAACTTTTGATAAGCCAGTGAAAGTTACAGACACAAAAGCAATACAAGATGCAATTAAGATTTACACAAAAGAAGAATATGCAGAAACAATACCAACAGCACTTACAATGACAAATGCAGTTGCACCAGCAGCTCATTATCAAGTAACAGCTGTAGATGACGAAGGTGAATTAGTTGGAGGTACTATTAACGGATACCTACCAACAGCAAACGTAACGAACGTACAAAGATTATTAATAGAATTTAAACAAGACTGGACAGCAGAATATGATACAGCTAACACTAACATTAACTACTTCCATTCAACTAAGAATCCTTATGTAGTAGTATTAGATCATTGGGAAGATAATGTAACAGATAATGCAATGGGTAAAACAGTATTAACAGCTTCAACACCATTGGATGCAAAATCACCAGAGATAGCTAATGCTACAGATGTATTTGAATTACCAGGTAAAACGAAAAGAGGAGTAACATCAACAGAAACTGGACAATTTGTATTTGTAGAAATGGACGAACCAGTACAATTAAGAAATGCAGGAGATACAATAGTAACAACGCCTTTGACAGAATCGCAACAACAATTAGCAGGTGCAGGTATACCAATACCAACATTTGAGTTTGTTAAAGGAGATACAGTAATACCAGGTTCAATAGCAGCAAATTCAATACCACAAGATGACTTTGATTTTGTTGTAGAACCAGATCTGCCACTAGAAGCAGGAACGTGGACATTAATCATTAGATCTATTTCTGATGACGTAGGAAATACTTCAGCAACAGTAACACGTCAATTTGTTGTAAAAGAAGGAGAAAAAGTAAATACAGACACTAGAGTTTCTTGGATGGGATTTGACGATGCAAATTCAGATTATGATTACGTATTCATTAAATTCACTAAAGAAATGAAGTCAACAGGAGCAAATGGAGTAGCTAGAACAACTAACTACACATTAAACAATAACCCACTTCCAACAGGTTCTGAAGTATTAAAAGGAATCAAGGATTGGGAAGCAAATGCTACAGCTCCAGCAGGAGATGTAACAAATGATTGGGATGGAGTAACTATTAAGATGCCAGCTAATGCTTGGGATGGAACTCAAATAGCAGGTAATACTGACTTCACACTAGTATTCGGAGTTGCAAGTAACTTTGAAGCAATAGATGGAGAACAATTATCAACGCCATATACAGTTCAATTAAACCATGTTGGTGACAATAGTGCTGCAGATGCAGACTTTGATTTTGAAGCAGTATATATAAACCCAGCTGCTGCAGTAACTAATCTAGTCAATGATGACTTAGTAGCAGGAGCAGAAGCTTATGATACAGATACTGACGGAGAAATCGAAACAATTTCTCTATATGATAGAGCTGGAACTAAAGTAGCAGGAGCAATTAATGAAGAAATATTAGTGAATGGCGTTAGATTTGTATCAGATGGTACAGATTATATAGCATCAACACCACTTAAAACTACAGATTCACGTGGATTTAAGATAACTTCAACAACTGGAGCGATTATAGTAAACCAAGGTAATGTAATCGATTTAGCAGCACCAGTTATTATTAAAGCAAAAGGACAAGTAGGAAGTAAAGAAGTAGTTCTTACTTTCTCAGAAAAAGTTATTGGTTCAGTAGGAGCTGACAATGAGTTTGATGAAACATACTTTAAATTTGTTGATAATAGTTCAGGCGGAACAGCTACAAAAGTTGACAGTGTTGAAACTCATAATACGCCACTGACTACAATAACTGTAATACTAGATGCAAAATTAGAGGCAAGCAATATCGGAGTTAGCGGTATTGATTTAGATAGCTTAACTTCAATTAAAGACCTTGCAGAAACACCAAATAATGCAGTAGCTAATGAAGTATTAATTAAGTAAGTAGCAGCACAACACAGAACACACAGGGACGGTTCTGTTGCAGAAGACAGCTCAGTCGCAAGCTCCTTTGCTAGGGTACCAGGTACCTTCGCAGAC
>CAZFXK010000164.1:0-3468 GCA_964522975.1 uncultured Bacteroides sp.
ATAAACAAAATTATAAAATCAAAGAAAGAGCTTTACATTGAAGATGATGGGCCATATAACAACAAATTAATAGATGTTTTTAGAGGCCTATATGACAACAACATGGAAATTGCCTTAAAAGTTTGTGATGATAGAGAGCCTTACATTGAAATAGCTTTGTTTGATAAACACGGGCATGAGGTTGAAAGCCGTGTGCAAAAAAGTGGTGATGTTAAGAAGTGTTATATATTAAAGCACAAAGGGGTAACTTATATTGCAGAAATAGAGCCTTATAAATGTGATTAGATAATTGGGATTAGGTAAAAGAAAAAGCACTCATTTAATAATGGGTGCTTTTTGTGTGTGTTGAATATACTCGGTCTGTTACATTGTAGGTCTTAAAACCATCGGTAGCCAATGGGGATGCTTGTAATCTCTAACACTCTTAGCTAGTGGTAAATTTAACGCCCCACCATCTATTAGATATGTGATTGTGTGTGTTGAATGCATAGCAAAAGGCTCGTTACTTATTAACTGATTGAGCAGATCAAGAGCTGATTGATTCCATCCATCCCAAATTAATAAGTTTAAAGATTTAGGATGGCAAATTGTCATACCCCCTTTGTAGTCGAAACCATAATCTTCAAATATCCTTTCGACCTCAACAAAGCTCACATGGTCATCTTCGTTAATCTTCTTTCGAATTGCATCCATCATATCTTCGATTGATAAAACTCTTTCATTATTCATAATTTCTCTCCTTTAATTATTTTTAACAAATTAGTATTAAGTGTCTGCACTTAGTATGTTAGATTAGGGTGTTGTTTCTGAAAAAAGACCGCTCTGGAAGTGCCCTTTGGAATTTTTTAATTGTTAAACTTCCTATACAATTCCCTAGCAATCTCCTCCATTGCCGTTTCGTAAAATTCCTTATCCTCAAAGAATTTTGTGTAAGAACCTGTTGACTCGATATAACTCTCCTGCGAAATCTTTTTAAATATATTAGGGAAGATGCTGTTAACGAAGACTTCCTCAAGCAATTCTTCAGTAAATATATCGAGCATTTCAGTTGATACAGAGATTTCTCGTAAAACATTTTATAACAATGAACTGTTGAAACTATATGTAGAATCTTATGCTGATGAATACTCTGATAAAACGGTTGCTCTTTCTCATTACGATAAATTTAAAGAAAGGTATGACTTGTTGAATGATCAAGTACAGGGGTTCGTATCAAGGGATATTAATATAGCAGATATGCGACATGAAAAATCAGAGTTTAACAAAAAGATTATCAATTTAAGTAAGAGAAATGAATCGTTAGAAAGAGAATATGAAAAACTCCAAAATGAACTATCTAATGCAAAGAGAAAGCTTGCAGAACGATCTGTTAATGTGATAGATATTAGTGATAGATTGAAATAGGTATAGAATAAGCCTACATTGGGATTAGTCCTTCTGTAGGCTTGTTTTGTATTTTAGTATAATACTCCAACTTTTATGTGTGAAATCAAAAGATCTCTGCTAGTTTATATATTGGAAATTGAATAAACGCTTGTTTATCTTCTTCACTTAATTCTTCCAAATAATATTCATAATCTGTTTTGTTTTCCAAAACAATACTAATCCCACACAACATCATACCATCATGACTTTCACTTCTAATTTTCATTAGTTCGTTTTTTTCTTCCTTACTCAATGGACGCATTCTTTTTATTGCCTGATATTTGTTAACTAAGCAATATTCTGAATCCTCATTATTCTCATATAGCCACTCTGACAATTTAATAGATGTAGACAAACATCCAACTAGTTCATTCTTTAAATCATATGCCTTAATTAGTTCTAAAACTAACATATTGACATGAATGGAATATGCCTCGCTATATGGAGTGCTGATAATAGAGTGTTCTATTTTGGCTAAACTCAAGTTATTAATGTTTATAATGTTTTCAGCTTTTAATATGGTATACAAACAACCCTGCTCATTTATATTATTTTCTTCGTCAATAAGTCGAACACTAAGTTCATCATTACAATCAAAAAAATCAAAAATTTGCAATTCATTATTTTTATCAATTATCATAATTGCAATAGTAATATTTTGTATTTCACAGTAAACAGGTCTGTTTGTTGGTAATTTGTTTTGGTATTTACTGTAATCATTATAAATCACAAGTTCTATTAGTAGTTGCAATACTTCAAACTCATTTTTGGTTAAAGAGTTTAATTCTAAATCCTCATCTACATTGAAGGAATTCAATGTTTTTTTAATGTCCAATAAAAGCTTATAATTTTCTTTTACTTTCTCTTTTTCAAATTCTTCAATCTTGAATCCCCCAACTTTATGCTTTCCAATATAAAAGCTCTTATGAAGTGATAAGTCTAATAGAAATTCAGCTTCTTTTAATCTGATATTTAAATTACCTTTAAACTTAAATTCAAGCTTACCTTCTTCAAAATTTAGCCTAATATTCTCCCCTAGAATTATAATATTTTGGTTCAACGACTTTTCCGCTTTATAATTTTCAAAGTAAACTCTAGATCCAATAGTTACTCTATAACTCATCAAATGTGCAATTGCAGAAACTTTCACATTATCTATTGGTAGAAATATTGTGTCATTCTTTCTTTGACCATATAAAACTACGTCATCTTGAAATATTGATTCATACAATGAACCTTTGGGTGAAAAAACAGTGTAACTAAGCTTTTCAATATCCTGCATATTATTTAGATCTATCCTATGCTCTATGGTGCTAAATTGGCGTTTCCTATGAAATATAAATTCATGACAAATATTTTCTATTTGCTCAGAACTTGAAATATCAAGTAATTTCAAGTCTACAAATAAAGTCTTTTGACCTTCTTTTGTGTTAGTAAGTAAATCATCAATAGTCAATGGGAATAAATTAATGTAGTAAATATTTGCTTTTTTTGAATTTGAAATTTCTACCACAAAATAAATTGATCCACCATCTTTTAAGTAAGCTTTTAGATCATTTATTCTAATTTGATATTTTTTAGTGACACCACTTAACCTCTTGACTACAGTACCTTTTATTTGTACAGGTATCCTGTTTTTAAAATTATTGTTTTTGTGATTTTGAGAGCTATATATATAAATATAACCATCCCATATTGGTGTTCTATCACCTATAGCAAAATCAGCCTTTAGAATTTTACTAGCATTAACAGCCTCTGCAACTTTAGATACAGCAGCTGTTTCTGTCTTTCCCGTACTCAACTAGGATTCCACACCTCCTTTCAAATATTTAATTTTGCCTTATTTTATCAGTTTCTTTATTAATAAATCACGAGTTTCTTCGAGTAATTGATTTTCTTTTTTTAATAATTTTATTTTAGAAAAAATAGGTTTAATTATATTATCAAATTCCTTTAATGCAGAATCTGTTGGTAACAATGCGGGTAACCTATTTAAGTTTTGCTGATTAATTTTTTTCTGAATTGCCCCTGTTACAGCTTGAA
>CAZFXK010000165.1:0-3421 GCA_964522975.1 uncultured Bacteroides sp.
ACTCCCTTAACCTTAATAATGACTCCCATTGAAAAACTAATAAAGGAAACTCAGAATCAAGAACATAAAACCATTCTATCCATTGCTTATCGCAATACGCAAAAGCTATTAAAGATGGTCAATGATATATTGGATTTTAGACGTCTCGATCTTAATAAAATGACTTTAAACTTAAGGAACGGGGATATTATTCCATTTATCCGCAATATATGCCAATCTTTTTCATCCTTAGCTGCCGATAAATCCATTAATCTTACATTTACCTCTTTCATCAATACTCTACCAATGGATTTTGATGCCGAAAAGATAGAAAAGATCATATCAAATCTACTCTCTAATTCCCTTAAATATACCGAAAGTGGAAATATCGATGTAAGCATTGGCATATGTGAAACATTGCCCTCAAACAAACAAGATTTATCCATTAAAGTTTCAGATACGGGTATTGGCATTGCTAAAGAGCATCTGGAAAAGATTTTTGATCGTTTCTATCGAATTGAAAGTCCTCATAAGAATATGCCACAGGGGACAGGAATAGGGTTACATTTGGTGAGTGAATATGTTAAGCTTCACAATGGGAAGATATCTATTGAAAGCACAGAAGGCAAAGGTACCAGCATTACAATACTCATTCCAATATCAAAGGCAAACAATGTAGCTCTAGAACACAATGAGGTTATTGAGGAAGTTATGGATGCTACACAAACAGAATCTACCCTAATAAACAAAGATTACAATAAAAGTACTCTGAATAAACATCTTCCTATGCTTCTCATTGTTGATGACAATGAAGATTTCTGTAGTTTTATTGAGAATTTATTCTATAAAGATTATCATGTCATAACAGCTCACGACGGGCAAGAAGGGTATGCAATTGTACTTGATCAATTACCTGATATCATCTTATGTGATGTTATGATGCCAGTAATGGATGGCTATGCATTTTGTCGCAAAGTAAAAGCAGATATCCGTACATCTCATATTCCCATCATATTGCTTACAGCAAAATCTTCGGAAGAGAATCAATACTTAGGAATAGAAGCAGGTGCAGATGACTACATATCAAAACCATTTAACATTGATATGCTTAAACTGAAGATCGAAAAAATAATTGAACGTCAAAAGGTGCTTCATAATCGGTTTAAAAAACAAATTGACATATCACCAAGCCAAATAGAAATTAAAACAATGGATGAAAAATTTGTAGAAAAAGCAATATCTATTGTTGAAGAAAATATTGGAAACCCTGAATTTCTTGTGGAAGATCTTTGCAAAGAAATGGGAATGAGCCGTGTTTATTTTTATAAAAAAATACTTGCACTAACAGACAAAACACCCTCTGAATTTATTCGTCTCATCCGCATAAAACGAGCTGCAGATTTATTAAAGAAAAGTCAAATGTTTGTTAATGAAATAGCTTATCAAGTAGGATTTAATGATCCTAAATATTTTCGAAAATATTTTAAAGAAGAATTTGGAGTCACTCCTAGTGAATATAAAAAGATGGAGTAAAGTGATTAAGGAAACATTTTAGCCCTTCTTAGTAAACATATTAGATAGACTTATCCATATTAAAAAGATACATTTGTAGTTGTCAAAGATGCAATAATAAGTCATACTGACAGTTAAAATGTTTATTAATTCACATTAAGCTTTTATTATGAAGAACACACATAAAATAGTTTTATTTTTTATTTTTTTCACTTTTGGATATCTTTATCTTGGGGCTCAAAATGGATATGAGAATCCAATATTACGAGGATTTAATCCAGATCCTAGCATATGTAGAGTTGGCAATGATTATTATCTAGTCACCTCTTCCTTTGAATATTTTCCAGGATTGCCAATCTATCACAGTAAAGATCTTGTTAATTGGAAACAAATAGGACATTGTCTTGATCGTGATTCCCAATTACCTTTACATAAGGCTCCTGCATCAGGAGGCCTATTTGCTCCTTCATTACGTTATCATGATGGACTCTTCTATATAATTTGTACTAATGTGTCCGGTGGGGGAAACTTTTTTTGCACTACAAAAGATCCAGCCGGTTCCTGGAGCGACCCAATATGGGTAAACATTGATAGTATAGATCCTGATATTTTTTGGGATGAAGATGGAAAAACCTATTTTGTAACACAAGGAAATGAAGGAATACGAATAACCGAAATTGATATTATAACAGGAAAAGTACTAAGTCCTGAGCGTCTTGTATGGGGAGGCATAGGTGGACGTTTTCCAGAAGCTCCTCACATCTACAAAAAAGATGGCTATTATTATTTGTTACTTGGCGAAGGAGGTACTGAATATGCTCATAGTGCAACCATAGGACGCAGTAAAAATCTTTTTGGCCCTTACGAGTCGTGTCCTCTTAATCCTATAATCACACATTGTAATCGAATAGGACAAGGCAATCTCATACAAGGAGTTGGGCATGCTGATTTTGTTCAAGCTTCAGATGGATCGTGGTGGACTGTATTTCTCGGATTTAGAGTTACCCAACAATACGCTTATTATCATATATTAGGAAGAGAAACATTTTTAGCTCCTATAGACTGGCCTAAAGGCGGATGGCCACAAGTAAATGGAAACGGAACAGTTTCTTTAAAAATGGAAGTTCAGACTCTTCCTCTTTTTCCTATTGAAAAAGCTCCTGTAAGAATCCATTTTGATCAAGAAAAGTTGGGTTTTGAGTGGCAATATTTACGTAACCCAATAAGGGAAAACTATTCTTTAAAAGAAAAAAAAGGTTGGCTAAGAATTAACACATCACCTTATACACTAAATGAGACAGAAGCTATATCCCTTGTTTGTCGACGACAAACAGAACACTTTTTTGAAGCAGCAACTCATCTGGAATTTATTTCTTCAAAAGATAATGAAGAAGCTGGAATAACTCTTATTCAAAACAACACACATCATTATGATTTATTTATAAGAAAAAAGAAAGATCAATACATCGTTCAATTACGAGTAAAAATTGGATCCCATGAATATATTGCCTCTGAAAAATTATTAGAAAGCAACAAAATAAATCTCAAAATCATAGGTGAACCTCTTCACTACACATTCTATTACACAGAGAATGATACTAATGAATACAAAGAGTTGGGTAAACTAGACACTCGTTACCTCAGTACTGAAGTAGCTGGTGGTTTTACTGGTGTAATGATAGGTTTATATACCTCTTCAAATGGGGAAACAAGTAATGCAAAAGCTTATTATGATTGGTTCGATTATATTGTACAATAATTTAATTAAGAACCTCTTAAAGAATAAGAAAAAAGTAATCACATCCATTGTTTTGCTAAAAAAAACTAAAGATTCTACTATTCAGCTTTTTAATCAATTACCTACTTATGAAAAAAACTGTATTAATAATTATCAACCTTATATTTATAAATAACCTTCTGTTTTCACAAT
>CAZFXK010000166.1:0-3305 GCA_964522975.1 uncultured Bacteroides sp.
CTCGCCCCCCGCCCAGGGTGCGCTCCGCGCCCCACCCCCTTTTGATGGACGCGACATCTGAATAGTTAAGAATGCATAAATGTGAACAGCCGACATTTGTGTCAATCTGATACTGTATATTATCATTTTGCTTTCAAACTGTAAGTTGACAGCAGCATTCATGCATGTGATATGTAGGCTGTCTGCATTTGGTAGCCACAATTTTTGTTTGTAGCTTAGCAACACCTTAGGACAAATAGGCACAATTCCGCGCTTATACATCCCCCTAAGTATAATATTATGGCAATTATCAAATCAATGGGCGTAGGTCGCTCCAGGAAGAGCATGGGTAATGTTACCTATCGTGTGGTTCGAGGACGAACAATTGGTTCTCAAAAAAGAGGGCCAAGTGCTGCAGGTGCACCCACTCGCGGACAAGCGGGAAACTTCAGAAAGCCGCTGTTTTCCATGATAAACATGTTTATGAAGGAACATCAGACAGATATAAATGTTTCTTTTAACAAGAGCAAATATGGAAGTCAACGTAACAACTTCTTTTCTACAAATTATGGCGCATTCTCAAAAGCGCTTATGGCTTTAGCCACGCAGGCGGCTAATAGTGGAACACTACCTTCCATGGATGAAATTAATACAGCTATCGTTACTTATGCTACAGAGAATCCTAACTCTATTTTGCGTGTCAAATTAGCGGGATTTGAAAATGTCTATCTGACTGGTGAATGGAATCCGGAAGACAATCCGGTGGCTGGTGGCTCGGCTGACGGTCTTGGCAAAGGAACAGCCAAACTTAGCGGATCAGTATCAACATTCACCGCTCCCGCATTGTTAAGCATGTACATGCATTCAGGTGCAAAAATAGTCCATGAATCAGGAACTGTTGAGCTTACAGGGAATGCAATTCCATCAGGTTTGACGGCTGACCAAATTATATACATGAATAAATCAGGTGCAGTCACTCCGGCTGTAGAAATTTCTAATGTTGAAAGTGTAGCGGGTTCTGTCAAATTTACAGCCCCTCAAATCGAGAATACAAACAACATTGTAGCCGTTCAATTAGGAAGTGTGTTCTTCCGTCTTTCTTCCGCGTACGTTAAGAATGACGATGATGAAGGTCTCTTGTAAAAATTAGATGAATCATGAAAATAAAAAAAACCATCGTTCAAAAGGTCATAAAAACCATCATTACTGTATTGTCTGCATTCCTTGGCGCTCTTGGTGGCACCACCTTAGGAGCATTCACGATTATGGTGATTATGCAGTAATCGCATTCAAGGCAGCGTCCATTAGTAGTGCAATAGCGAGAGGACTAAAAAACCTCTTAAAATAAACGAAATAGGGAAATTCTAAATGTTAAATAGGGATTTCCCTATTGTTTTATCCGATAAATGGATGTTACTTTATCATGCCATTTAGAGATAGCGCTGGGGGTGGTACCCTACGTAAACGGTAAGATGGCAAACATAAGCGAGTTTAGTGCTCGGTGCCTTGCACCGGGCACTTCTTATTTAAGGGCATACCAAACAAACAACTATTATCATGCAAAAGTATTGTATATCAGTGGACTGGCTGCAAGTATGTTGTTCATGCAACGGAATAGAGGACTCAACAATTAAGTCAGCTAATTATACATTCAAGGTTAGGCTGTCTAACACTCAAACAGCAATGTTCCGCAATTTGTGGAAAGTCTATAGTAACGGTTTTGAGGTCGCAAGCATTCAGAATGCACCGCGTTCAAGTAAGCTAAATGAGCGTCTCACATTAATCAAAATAGATAACAGAGTATTATATTCAACCAAGTATATAGAACTGTTGTACGAATTAATGAGCGCCTTAAAATGCAGGTATAAGGGTATCACACGAATAGACTTGTGCTATGATTGTAACAAATACGTCAATGGACGTTCTCCAAGTAGATTCATCAATCAGTTCATATCAAAACCAGTCGGTGAAAAGGGGTATATATACAGAATAGGTTCTGATAGGTTTGCAGCCTATGGATGCAAAAATAGAACCTCTTCCGCTAAAATATCATCAATCAGATTTGGGTCTGAAAAATCACGAATAGGCGCATATATTTACGATAAGACTATAGAATTAAAGGAAGTCAAAGATAAGCCCTGGATTCGGCAAATGTGGAAAGAAAATGGAATAGTAAGCAATGAGAAAGAGCATGTATTCCGTTCGGAAATCAGCATTAAAGCCCAAGGAACAGACATCCTAAATATGTCAACAGGAGAGCTGTTTAGACTATCTCCTAATTACTTGGAACACTACGAGAATCTCCGTAAAATATTTCACTTCTACGCAAAGAAGTACTTCGATTTCAGAATCTGTAATGGTCAGAAAAACAAACGAAACTACGACAAAATGCAGATATTTGAATGTGATATAGCAATAACATGTAAACCTATAAGCATAAACAAATGCGCAGATACCGGGCGAATGGAGAAGATTTGCTACAACAAAATTAAGACACTCTCTGAAACATATACAGACCTTGCAGAACCCAGGAGAAAAGCACTTCAGTGCGCCCTTGACTTCCTCAAGGAGCTGTCAGGCATCAAGATGGGCAAAGTAACCCAGGAACATTACAAAGAATACTTAGACAATCTAAAGGGACAGTACTTCTACGATTGGCACACATTGGCATATTTTGCAGCAATCGAAGAGGCAAGGAAGAGCAAAATTGAACTCCAAAGCTTAGAATTTTACGCGATGTACAGGAATGCAACCTTGCAAGATATGGGTATCGAATAACTCTAAACACGCTTGTTTTTGTACCGTATCACCCCCTGCGCGGGAGCGCGAGTTAATGTCTATTACATAACATATAAATCAATAAGTCATGAATCATTTTACATTATCAGAATTAAAGACGTCAGTAACAGCCGACAAATTAGGTATTGACAATAGTATTCCATTGTCTATACTACCTAATATTGAGATCCTAATAAACCAAGTATTAAATCCAATAAGAGAGTTTATGAATGAACCAATATACGTAAACAGTGGTTACAGGTGTCCGCTGCTGAATAAAGCTGTAGGGGGAGTTGCCGGGTCTCAACACATATTAGGACAAGCAGCAGACATAACAACAAAATCAAGAAAAAACGACCTAATAATGGAACGATATATAGAGGAAAACCTAACATTCGACCAAATGATAGTCTATAAGAACTTCATACATATCTCCTACAAACCTGCGGGAAATAGAAAACAAATAATATTCAAGGTGAAGTAGTAATATACGTAGAGACAAGTGCGTGGGCTGTAGCCTTTTTTATTGGCAATTGCCGGGGCATGGA
>CAZFXK010000167.1:0-3180 GCA_964522975.1 uncultured Bacteroides sp.
TGATGATACTTTAGTTGATGTTTAGGTGGTAGGTGTGAAGTTTTTGACGCTTACGGTACATCACTTATTTTAGTTAATTCTGTAAAAGGAAATGCAATATTTTCATCTATATTAGATAAAATGGATTATAAGGAAGTTAATATACAAAAAGCTATCTCCTATAATTCTTCTGCCATTAAATCAGTAGCATATAATCCTAAAAGGGAACTATTTTTTGGAGAGTTGGCTAGTTCGGAGGATATTGAACAACTGATTTTTAAATATGTGAGGGTTAGTTTTTTTAGAAAGATGTATATGAGGTTAAGAGGTTTGCTTTCTAGGGTTAAAAGAAAACTTTTTCAATATTAAAAGCGGGTCTAATATTATATTAACTATCAATGGGGCTTTCAGCCAAACTATCCTTCGAGTACCTTACCGCTAACATCCTAAGTCAAAACTTATCACTCCTACTTGCGATAGCTGTCGGGGCAGTGTCGTATTTTACAATCATTTATTTTATGAAGATTGAAGAAGTAGATGCGATAAGTAAGGCGGTTAAGGGGAGGTTGGGGTAGAAATAGTTATTGCAGTCAAATAAATTTTTCAAAAGGAAATTGAAGGGAAAGGCAAATTTGAGCAGAATATCTAACTAAGTATTTTTTTAAGCTAGGTGAAGTTTATGCCTAAAGTAATAAGAGACCCTATACACAATATTATCGAAGTAGAAGATGATATTATTCAACTTCTTGATACTTATGCTTTTCAACGACTGCGTAGAATTAGGCAACTGGGGGTAGGGTGGTTAGTTTATCCTGCGGCTGAACATAGTCGGTTAACCCATTCTCTAGGTGTGTTTAATATGGCAAAACGTATTATTAGTGCACTTAAAAAAAATAACACTAACTTAGGTTTGGTAGAAGAGGAAGAAAAGCTAATTATAGTTGCGGCTTTGTTGCATGATATAGGCCATGGGCCTTTTAGTCACGCTTTTGAAAATGCTATCAGAAGTCTCGGTGGTTCTTTTGATCATGAAGATATGTCTATAAAAATCATCCAAGAATGCAAAGATATTAATAAGGCATTAAAAAGTTTTGGTTCTAATTTTCCTGAACAAGTTTGTCAAATTCTAAAAAAGGAGTATCCTAATCCCTATGTAGGTTCGATTATTTCCAGTCAATTTGATGCTGACCGCCTTGACTATCTGTTAAGGGACTGTTATATGACCGGAGCTAATTATGGGAAGTTTGATGTTGATTGGTTATTAAAGAATATTAGTATAGAAACTGCGACTTTCCCAGCTGTAAAAGGTCAAAAAGTAGTTTGCATAAACTATGACAAAGGTTTAAATGTTTTAGAACAGTATATTTTAGGCAGATATTATATGTATATACATATATATTACCATAAGGTAATAAGAGGATTTGAAGCTATAATCAATAATATTATTAAAAGGATTTTACAAGAAGAACATAAAGAATTAATAGGCTATCAAGCTATTAAAGCTTTATATTCGGGGGAATTTAATGTTGGTGAGTATCTAAAGCTCGATGATTTTACTATTATGGCATGGTTTAATGAGTGGTATTATGAGACTAATGATAAAATCCTAAGGGATTTTTTACATCATTTTTTATGTCGTAAACCTTTTTACAAAGTGATATATCCACCCGCAAGTCCTAAAGAATTTAGGGAACATTATGAAGAAATAAAAGGTAATTATAAAACACAAGAAGAAATAGATTACTTTTTTTATGAGGATACCCCCAAAAACATAGCATATAAAGACTTATATGTTGCAAAGGATGTTTTAGATGAGATATTTGTATATAAGAATCAAGACGAAATTATACCGCTATCAGCAGTAAAGGAAACTATGATTAGTCAAGTAAAGTTTAATGAAGAAATTATTAGGTGGTATGTTAAGAAACAATAGTAAGGAGTGTTAAGTATGCTAGATGATATTTATGTATTAAGAGATATTATTAATATTAGTGGAGGTAAAATAGAGGGTCGTAAAAAGATACAAAAAATCATCTATATTATTCAGCAACTATCTAGTCCTTTTAGTAATCCCTATGAATATAGATGGAATTATTATGGGGTTTTTTCTGAAGAATTAGCTAGTGAGATTCATATGGGTCAGGCATTTGGTATTTTAGGTGAGAGCTATAAGGAAGAGTATGGTTATCGTACTTATATTATTGAAGCTACTGATTCCTCTAATTCTTCCGATATAGGGGCAAATGTGCAACTAAATAATGTAATAAGATTCTTAGCTTCTAAAGAACCTAGGATTTTAGAAGTGATTAGTTCTATTATGTATTTTCAAAATAAAGGGTTAGATAAAGAGGAAGTCGAAAACAAACTACGCGAATTGAAAGGCCATTTATCGGCATTTTTCGAAGAGGCCTTTGATGCACATACAGAGCTAGTAGGGTTAATGGAAGGCTTAGAGTAGAAGCTACTAGGCTCTACTTACTAAGCCTCTTCCGTATTTTGGCTTTCCATAAACCTCCACGCATCCGCACACATTTCACTTAATTCCCGTTTTGCTTCCCAGTCTAGCTCATTTTTAGCTTTAGTAGGATCAGCGTAACATTCTGCTATATCGCCTGCTCGTCGTGGGGATATTTTATAATTCACTGTTTGTTTAGTAGCCTTTTCAAATGCATCTAGGAAAAGCGGGGTCAGGCTTGAATAATTTACTTACAACATGGTATGGCGAGGGGACGCTTTGTTTGCCACATTGAGGACAAAAAGGAATGATGGAAGGCAGGAGTGTCTTTCTCTGCTCTTTATGTAAGGGCTGAATTTCAATTAACCATCAAACTAGTATACATCTTACCCATTTGGGATAAATAAATCCTAAGGGCGAAAGTAAATATTTCAAGCCTGAACCTTTAACCCGTAAAGATGTGTACTTGCTTCTATACGCATAAGTTAGGAATGGTAAATACTACTTAAAACCTATTGTCAAAATAATCCTTCTCCTATATAATAAATTTAATCATAGAACATTTGTTCTAAAGACGATTATGACATAGGGAGGGAAAACATGAATATAGTCCAAAATCCCCACGATAAATTCTTCAAAGAAATATTCGGCAACCCAGAAGTGATGAAAGACTTCCTGCAAAACTATTTATCTATAATGTACCCTATAAGGTGGACAATTCAAGAGAAAGGGATTTCTTGATTTTT
>CAZFXK010000168.1:0-3180 GCA_964522975.1 uncultured Bacteroides sp.
CCGCTATGCAAGAGCAACAAGAGAAACAACTAAAACAGCAACAAAAAGGAAAAAAGAAATAAGATCCCATTTTATCTTTTTTGCATTATAAATAATTTAGCCCAATGGAAAACATTGGGCTTTTTTATTATAAAAAAAACAACTACAGATTAAGATTAATCCCTATTATAACATTGAATTAATCCCAAATTCGGTCATTAGACTAATAATCGGTCTAATCCAAACTAAAAGTTCCAAACCCATGGAATCACCTTACTCTGAAAACAATTATTCAGTCTTTATTCCATCTCTTTAACTTAGGAAAATAGGCTTTCATCTTTTCAATTGCTTCATCCCTATTAATTTTCCTTTCAGTTCCTACATTCATTCTATCAATAAACGATACACAATGTAGAATCATCTGATCCATAGTAAAATTATTTGTAAACTTTCCTTCATGAAAACAATACGTGCAACATTCTTGGTTGAGACTACCATCTGCATTTGTTCCCTTTAAATCATCAGAATCAATAGGCATCCCACAGCTTTGGCAAAGATTCATAGTCTTAATAAATATTAATTAGTTTCTTATTCCTAATCTAGCAAATTCTTTACAATTTATGACTACATTCTTCATATATTTTCGCTAATGATTGTAACAAAAATCAAATCTTTAGTGGATACTTACAATATGGCCTATGATGAAGATAACTAAGCTTAAAAACCTGCTTGCATTTTGCGGGAAGTTCATCAATAGCGTCATAAATTTGTTTTCGCAACTCTTTATTTTCTATTTTACGAATGACTTCATTATTATCGGGGTGATAAAAATCAACACGTTTCTCATTGATTTCCTTCACCTCATTTGAATATCCTCTTCTTACATTACGATGTTTAATGGCATTAAGAGAACGGGTATAGACTGCTCGATATAGAAATGATTGGATTTGTTCACCGAATTCAATATTATTCTTTTGATTCCACAATTCCACAAAGACATTTTGAACCACATCTTCAGCTTCAGCTTCATCATTTAAAATGCGGGTAGCATAAAAGAGCAGATTCGGATAGTATTTTCGAAACAGCTCTTTATAAGTTATTTCAGTATTATCATTCATTCTTACAGTAATGGCATTACTTTATATATGAGATTTATTCTATAGTAGATTTAGGGCTATCACCCATTTCAAACTCAATAGTTGAACCATTCATAATCTGTTTATGTGTAATATACGTTTTATCATAGGGTTCTCCGTTTAAAGTTATAGATTGAACATAAATGTTTTCTTTATTAACCTTAGGTGCAAGTACGGTAAAAGTATTCCCATTAGCTAGTTTCAATTCTAGCTTTGGGAATAAAGGAGTACCTATCTCGTATTTTCCACTAACCGGATTAACAGGATAAAATCCCATTGCACTAAAAACATACCAAGCTGACATTTGTCCACAATCTTCATTACCACATAGTCCGGCCGGTGTATTCAGATAGAGTTCATTCATGACTTTAGATACATATTCTTGCGTTCTATGTTCCTGCCCTATAGCATTAAACAGATAAATAACATGATGACTGGGTTCATTCCCATGTGCATATTGTCCAATCATACCTGTACTAAAAATGGGTAGTTCATCCTCATCTCCCGGATGGTAAGTAAACATACTATCTAATTTCTGAGCAAAACGCTCTTTTCCTCCAACCAAATCAATCAATCCATCGATATCGTGTTGTACCGACCAAAAATATTGCCATCCATTACTTTCGCAAATATGTGGTGAATAATCGTCAGGACTGAAATCCGGAAGGAATAAACCTTTCTTGTCACGTGGTTGCATAAAAGAGGTAGTAGGATTATAACTGTTTCTATAATGCTGTGAACGTTGATAAAACTCATCCGCTATTTCTTTCTTTCCCATCTTATGGGCCATTTCTGCAATGCAATAATCATCAAACGCATATTCTAATGTTCGGGAAAGCGACCAATTCTCACTGTTATATTCATCTTCAACATCATATGGAATATAACCTAATTTTTTATATAATCCAATCCCCCTATACTCATCAATATTAGCTGTACTCACACAAGCCTCCAATGCTTTTTCTGCATCAAAATCTCCAAGACCTTTTAAATAAGCATCAACAATAACAGGTACTGCATGATAACCAATCATCATATCAGTTTCATTTCCATAAAAATTCCACACCGGCAATCTTCCATTCTGTTCATAAAAAGCAAGAAATGATTTAATCATATCATTTACTCGTTCTGGTACAGTGTAAGTATAGAGTGGATGAGCTGCCCGATAGGTATCCCATAACGAAAAGGTACTATAATTCACCCAACCTTCTGTTTGATGTATTTTTTTATCCGGACCATAATAAGAACCATTTACATCGCTAAAAATAGTAGGAGCTATCATTGTTCGATATAACGCCGTATAAAAATTGATCTTATCATCTTGATGCGTTGTGGAAACTGTAAATTTACCAAGCTCCTGATTCCAAACGTTTCTCGTTTCAGCCAAATATTTATCAAAATCATTTTCAGGAACTTCACTTTCTAAATTTAAAGCTGCACCTTCCATGCTAACGCTGGAAATACCTGTATTCACCAAAATTTGATCTCCCTCTTCTGTCTTAAAGTCAAAACGCGCAATAACACCCGTACCTATCCGTTTTCCCTCTTTTTCAATAGCTGTAGTATCTAACAAAACTCGGTCGAAAGGTTTAGAAAATCGAGTTTGGAAATAGACCTGTTGATCGCGAGCCCAACCGTTGGAGAAACGATACCCCCTGATAGTCACAGAATCAACAACCTCAATGTAAGAATCGTTTGTAAAATCCCAATTCATCGCCTTTTTAAGATTAAGAAAAATAGCCGCATCAGCTTTGGGAAAAGTATAACGTTGAATACCACACCGTTCGGTTGCAGTTAATTCCACATTAATTTGATAATCTTGTAAATAGACTTGATAATATCCTGCATAAGCCGTTTCGTTATCATGCGAAAACTTAGAATGAATGCCAAGGGGCGATTCGGCTTCATTATAAGGCAAAGTTACCGGCATAAAAGAGATATCATATAAATCTCCTGCACCTGTTCCGGAAAGATGAGTATGGCTGAAACCTGCAATGGTACTGTCCGGATAAAAATAGCCGGAAATTCGATCCCATCCGGGAAGTCCATTGTCAGGGCTTAATTG
>CAZFXK010000169.1:0-3137 GCA_964522975.1 uncultured Bacteroides sp.
TTAAAAGAGTTATGATAAATCAGAGTTTTTAGACAAAACTTGCGGATGATTTCTTATTAAATGAGTTTCTTTTTTAAGGCAGTATAGGTATAAATAAAGCCCCTCCATTAAATAAATGAAGGGGCTTTCTATTTTACTTTTCGTCTTTAAGCTCTAGGTCTTGCTTCTTTTACTACCATTGTACGGCCGGCAAATTCTGCTCCGTTCAATTCGTTGATAGCATTCATAGCATCGCTGTCATTTTCCATTTCAACAAAACCGAATCCTTTTGATCGTCCGGTTTCACGATCAGTAACAATTTTAGTAGAAACTACAGTTCCGTAATCTTCCATAACTTGCTGTAATTCTGCTTCCTTAACATGGTAGTTAAGGTTTCCAACATAAATGTTCATAAAATAAAAATAAAAAAATAAATAATTTAATAAAAACTCTCTGGAGTGATGATGACGGTAATAAATACAAAATATAAAAAACAGAGAGTTTACAAAAACGTTTTGTAAAACGGAAAGTAAAAACTGTGTAATTAAAAAAGAGATACTAAGCGTATCACCAATCCAATAGCAAAGGAAGTCAATATTTTTAAATAAACAAGTATGATAATGGTTTATTTATCTTAAAAGGAGTTTTTTGTAACAAAAATTTTCTAAAATAGCGCGAAAGAGCAGCTAAAACTTCTTTTTGATTCTATAAGTGAATATAAAAGTCCTTTTTTTGGTGTATTTTTGAATTCATAAAAAAAGATTATGAAACGAATAGGATTACTTTCTGATACCCATGGATATTGGGATGAACGATATGAAGATCATTTTAAAGATTGTGATGAAGTTTGGCATGCCGGAGATATAGGTTCAATAGAAGTGGCTGAAAAGTTTGAAGCTTTTCGTCCTTTTCGGGCTGTTTATGGAAATATCGATAATAATGAATTGCGTGTTAGGTTTCCGGAAATTAATAGATTTAATATAGAAGGTGTTGATGTAATGATAAAGCATATTGGAGGCTATCCCGGCCGATATGATACTTCAATAAAACGAGCCCTTTATATGCAACCCCCTAAATTATTCATTAGTGGACATTCTCATATTCTGAAAGTTCAGTATGATGCTAACTTAGATTTGTTGCATATCAATCCGGGTGCTGCCGGAATCTCAGGTTTCCATCAAGTACGTACATTAGTTCGCTTTCTGTTGAGTGAGGGTAATATTGAGGATTTAGAGGTTATTGAGCTTGGAAAACGTTGATATTATACGCTAAGTAGTAATCCTATAGTTAATAATAGTCCCATTAAAAGAATGTTTTTTGAGGTCTCTTTTAATATTAAGTTCAACCCTTTGCCTTGTCTTATCTCTCCCATCTTTTTCCAAGTTGAAAAATGAGCCAACAAATAAATTTGAGGTAATAAAGCGGCATAAATTAGCCTATCGACAGCAAACCATAAACAACAAAATGCGGCAAGGAAACCTAAGAGTAGATAAAAATAGCGTCCAAAAGGTTCTCCAAACCGTACAACAAGCGTTTTTTTATTGCTTTTCTTATCTTCTTCCCTATCCCGGTAATTATTGAGTACTAATAAAGTATTAATAACAAAGCCACAAACTAAGGAGGCAGCTGTAACTTTTGGACTCCAAGAAAGTGTCTGTACATAGTAAGTACCTCCTACCGGTACAAAACCAAAAAATAAAAGAACTAAAAGGTCGCCCCATCCCCTATAAGATAAAAAGGTGGTATATAAAAAAGCAAACAGAATGCAGACAAATCCAATGAGTATCAGTTCCCATCCGGCATAGAACAGGAGAGTTAAACCACTGAGGCAAGCAGCACACAGTGTAATAAGAATGCCTTTTTTCATAGCCTTAGGACTAATCCATCCCTCTGCACAGGCTCTTTTAGGCCCCAAACGATCTTTTCTGTCAGTTCCTTTTAAGAAATCGTATAAATCGTTAATGAAGTTAGCGGCAATCTGCATGAGTCCGGCAAATATAAAACAGGCAACGGTGGCTCCAAGCTTAAATTTATCATCAACAAAAGCTAAAGCAGATCCAACTAGTACCGGTATGATTGCTGCCGATAGTGTTTGAGGGCGTGCAGCAAGCATCCAAGCAGTAATTGAGTTGGTCTGTATTGAAGTTCTGTTTGATGGTTCCATAATTACAAAGATACAAAATGAATGGGCATCTTACTTTTCTTTGCTGATGAAACGTAATCTTTTTTTTATCTTTGGAGCTTATACATAAAAAAATGAAAAGAATAGTCTGGCTGTTATCTCTTTTTCTGTTCCTATTTGTTTCTTGTCGCTCTTCAAAAGAGTTGACCGAGAAGAAGTTTTCTTTAGCCGATTTAGAATTGATGGAAAAACAGCAGAGTGAGAGAATTAAAAATGCTGAAATTCTGGAATCTGTTATTTCCCTTCGTGGAGCTTATAAAGGGATAGATAGAGTTAAGTTTTATGATTTTAAACATCCCGATGTACCTAAATCTTTTCACGGGTTTAAAATTGCTTTCATATCTGATTTACATTATAAGAGTCTCTTTCAAAAAGAAGAATTACTCAATTTAGTCCGTTTACTTAATGAGCAAAAAGCAGATGTCCTTTTCATGGGAGGTGATTTCCATGAAGGCTGTGAGTTTATTCCGGAGGTGTTTGCTGAACTTGCTAAAGTGAAAATGCCCTATGGCATTTATGGTGTATTGGGAAATAACGATTACGAGGTCTGTTACGAACAAGGAATAAAAGAGATGGAGAGATATGGTATGGAAGTTTTGGAGCATAAAGTAGATACTATTTATAAAGGGAAGGATTACATTCTGGTTTCCGGTATCAGAAATCCTTTTGATCTAAAGAAAAATGGTAGCTCTCCCACTTTATCTTTAAATCCGGATGATTTTGTCCTTCTTTTAACGCATACTCCTGATTATGCAGAAGATGTTTCAATTCGTAATACCGATTTGGTATTGGCGGGGCATACACACGGGGGACAAGTTCGGATATTGGGTTATGCGCCAATTATTCCTTCTAAATATGGACAGCGTTTTTTAACGGGGTTGAAATATACCACATCGGGTTATCCTATCATCATAACCAACGGGTTAGGCACCTCTCAAGTAAATATGCGATTGTCCTCTCCCAGTGAAATTGTGAT
>CAZFXK010000170.1:0-3117 GCA_964522975.1 uncultured Bacteroides sp.
TTCCTTATTGGTCTTGGGTTGGATATATTACAAAAAAAGAATATCAAACTAAAGAGAAGAATATTATTTTCTTTCATATGTCAGGTACTGATTGACAGCAACGGGACGACCATTCAATTATGAGAGAGTCCACGCAATATAAAGGATTTTAGGATCTTTTGATGAAATAAAAAAGGTTTGAAAAAACAAAGAATGAACAGACAATTGGTAATTCAAACGTTTTGTAAATATAGAAGTATTATTTCATTTCATATTTGAATTGATGAAGATTTCAATTTTGGCATCTGTTTATGCGGCTCTAATGTTATTGGTCTTAAAAGTTTTGAACACTATAAGTCAGATAGTTAGCATAATAAGATAACGAGAAAAAAGCTAAATTTTGGTTGTTGAGTGGATTTATTAATTCTGTTGGGCTTTTCTTTTATATGTTCACATATTTTAGGGAACACAGGATAGGAGATAGTGCAAAAGTTCCAATAGGACACTTTATACTTATATACAAAATGCAAAAGGAGAGTAATTGAGAATTGTCAATTTTGTATTCAGAAATAATAGACTTTATGCCGAAATACAAAGAGAATTTAATGAAGGAAAAGTCGATCATGTGGTATGAGGTCTAATTTTAAAGGCCTATTTGAGTAATCGTTTAATTAATGGTGTGTACTTAGTTAACGAAAAAATATCACTTAAAATAAAACTCATATTAAATTTTAAAAATGCTAAATTAGTTTTTTGATTGAGACTTTAAAACACAATTGCTTTATTTCTCTACCTGTTTGTTTTATTTCTCTACTCGATTGTTCTTGTTTTTTAAGAAATTTGCTATTATACTAATTATAGAAAAACAGTAATAAACTTCAAACTATTATGAACAATAAAACACTTGTCTTCATTTTTCTTACTATATTCTCAATTGTCTTATTAGGCTGTACTCAAAAGGATAAAGCACTAAGTAAAGAAAGTAATCTATTTTTAATAGATGAACCTGATTATAAATTAAGTCCTTATACAGGAATGAATCGTCAACATTGGATTGATGCAGCCACTTATCTGTTGGATGGCGCTTTTAGTTATATCCATATTTTGGATGATGCGATGAAGTTCCCCAAACAACACGAAAAAACATATCCAAATAGTGAGGAACAGGTGGCCACCGAAAAATTAGAAGGATTGTGTCGTACTCTTTTTGTGGCTGCTCCGTTATTAAGAGAAAATCCGAATTTAGTGTTGAATAACATTAAAGTAGCCGATTATTATCGCCATCAATTACTTAACTTAATTAATCCCGAAAGTCCTAGTTTCATAAAACATCGCACTGGAGGTCCAAGTCAAATTTTAGTAGAATTCGGAGCTTTAGCCATTTCCCTGTCTATTATTCCCGAAGTAATATGGGAACCTTTTACTCAAGAACAAAAGGATACGTTGGCTTCAACCATGCTTAGTTATGGTGATGGGCCAACCATTAATTCCAATTGGCGTTTCTTTAATATTTTTGTTCTTAGCTTCTTTAAAGATCAAGGATATACTATAAATGAAGATTTGTTGATTGAAAATTTAGAAAAAACTTTAGCTTTTTACAGGGGGAAAGGTTGGTATAATGATGCACCTGCTTATGACTATTATAGTATGTGGGCTTTCCAGATGTATGGGCCAATTTGGGCAGAGCTATACGGGAAAAAATACTATCCAGAGTATGCAAAACAATTTATGTCAAATTTGTCAGATTTAGTTGATAATTATCCCTATATGTTTAATGAAGAGGGTAGGATGAATATGTGGGGGCGTAGTATTTGTTATCGATTTGGAGCAATTGTTCCTTTACCTTTGACTGGCTTTCTGGATGATTCTTCTATTAATTATGGATGGTTTCGTCAAATTGCATCAAGTACAATGTTGCAGTTTTTAAAGAATCCCGCTTTTTTGGAAGACAATGTTCCCACATTAGGCTTTTATGGACCTTTTGAACCTGCTGTACAGATTTATAGTTGTAGAGGGAGTGTGTATTGGTGTGGTAAAGCATTTTTAGGTCTGTTATTACCCAAAGAACACCCTTTTTGGACTAGTGTGGAAAATAGAGGGCCTTGGGAAAAAGATTTTAAGAAAGGAGAAGTTTATAATAAGTTTCAAGAAGGATCTAATTTATTAATTACAGACTATCCTAATAGTGGTGCAGCAGAGATGCGTTCATGGTGCCACGAAAAAGTGGCAGATGATTGGCAAAAATTCCGTAGCTCTGAGAACTATAATAAATTAGCGTATAATACAGAATTCCCATGGATGGCGGATGGGGAGAATGGAGAAGTCTCGATGAATTATGCCATTAAAAACACAAAACAAGAGTGGGAAGTTTTACGATTATATACATTTTTGGGCTTTGAAGATGGGGTTTATCGTCGTGATGTCGTATTAGAAAGCAATGAGGAAATTAAATTTCAATTAGCAGACATTCCTTTGGCTGATGGTATTTTACGAGTTGATAAGATATCTTCTCCTATAAAGACAGAAATACGTTTAGGACACTATTCTATTGCATTAACTGATAATGCAGCAAGTGGAAACGAATATATAATTAACGCTAAAAAGCATCAATCAATAACCAATGATAATTATGAACTAATAATGATACCGATTTATGGGTGGAAAGAAAATTCAAAACAGATTACGCCTTATGGATTACATCCAGTAAGTGATTATTGTGCTACCCTCAATTTAGAAGATAAAATAGTGAATGAAGAGGTGTATATCGCGCTTCAGTTATGGAAAAAAGGAGGAAGTAAATTTACTGAAGAAGAATTAACTCCTATAAAAAAGGTGAATGTTTCTAAGGATAAAAAGACAGTAGATATCTTTTTTAGTAATAATACGCAAAAAACAATCCAGTTTAATTAAAAATCAATTTAAGGCAGATTAACCTCATTTTTTACAATTAAACTTCATACTCAGAAACTAAGTATGGAGTTTAATTTTTTTATAACCGCTCTATTTTAAAATGCAGATCTTTAAAGTTTAGTATTACTTTATAAAATCGACTTAAAACGTCCATTCCTATCATTCCATAGCTCTCTTTGGAAAAACCCTGTGTATTTGTAAATACAGGTATATCTTCTATAATAGTTG
>CAZFXK010000171.1:0-3082 GCA_964522975.1 uncultured Bacteroides sp.
AATCGTAAAGTTCTAAAGGTTGGTTATGAGCAGGTAAAATAATTGCAACTGAAGTTTGGATGTTTCTAAAATAAGGGGGGATTAGATGCAAGGCTTAGTAAAAGACCTGGCAACATTATTGGGGCCTACCCAGATTTTGTCCCGGCCAGAGGAAATGCTAGCATATGCAAATGATGCGACTCATTATTTGAAAAGCCATATACCGGATATAGTAGTATTACCTCATACAACCGAAGAAGTATCAAAGGTCATGAAATATGCTTTTAGAAAGGAAATTCCTGTTACACCACGTGGGGCTGGCAGTGGTCTGGCAGGAGGTTGTACACCGGTTCATGGTGGTATTGTCATGGACCTGAAGCGGCTCAACCAGATTGTAGAAATTGATGGTAGCAATATGACCGCTATAGTTGAAGCGGGCGTTGTGCTGGAAAAATTTCAAGACACAGTAGAAAAACGCAAACTTTTTTATCCACCTGATCCGCAAAGTGGGTGTGTCTGTACTATTGGTGGAAATGTAGCAACTCGGGCGGGCGGACCCAGGGGTGTAAAATACGGAACTACCGGTAATTATGTGACCGGATTGGAGGTCGTACTACCGGATGGTTCGATAATTACGCCAGGGGGGAAGTTTGTTAAACAATCAGTAGGTTATGACATTACTCGTTTAATGACCGGTTCAGAAGGTACTTTAGGAGTCATCACCAAGGTTAACCTACGCCTTTTACCATTACCGGAAGCAAACCGTTCCGCTGTGGCGGTTTGTGAAACTATCGAGCAGGCGGCGGAACTAGTAGCCGAAATTATTGCCCGTGGAGCAGTTCCTGCGATGTTGGAATTCCTAACCAAGCTCGCTATTACGGTTATGAATCAATACTTTTTTCCACCACTTCCTACCGATGGTGAAGGTTATCTGTTTATGCTTTTTGATGGCACTGATGCTCAGGTTGAATATGAAACTAAATTAGTGGATGAGATCTGCCGTGATATGAAAGTGAAAGAAATAAGGGTCATTGAAGATCCAAGAGTAGCAGCAACTTACTGGAAGGCACGAAATAATGCTTATCCACTTATCCAAACTATTTTTGAACGGGCTAATTCTGAGGATATAACTGTCCCTCGTAATAAACTACCGGACTTGGTACGGACGGTGCAGGAGATTGCTGCTGCGGAGGAGGTCATGATTGGACTGGCGGGTCATGCCGGGGATGGCAACATGCATCCTTCGATATTATTTCCCCAGGTAACTCCCGAAGCTGTGGAGAAATCTGAAATTGCTATTGATAGATTGATTCGCGCCGGTTTAGATATGGGAGGAACCATTTCCGGTGAGCATGGAATTGGCATTCATAAATCCAAATATCTATCCTGGGAATTAGGTGACATCCAGATTGAGCTGATGAAAGGGATTAAACAAGTCTTTGACCCCAAGGGTATCATGAATCCCGGCAAAATATGGATGGAGGATGGTGATGATCATGCTTAGATTAGAAGACTATGAAAAGATCATCGAGAAATGTTCACATTGCAGTTATTGTCAGTCTACCTGTCCTTCTTATTTAGCTCTGCAGAGTGAAAGCTTGGTTGCCAAAAATCGATTGCTTATTATCAAAGAAATGATTATAAATGAAAACCTTCCTTTTACTCCGCGCGCCCAAGAGATTTTGGATAATTGTCTGCTATGTACCAATTGTACCCAGACCTGTTCCAGTAAAGTACCGATTGATGATATCATTATTGCTACCCGAATCAAGATGGGGCAAAAGGGTGTCGGTGGTATCAAGCAATTTGTAATGGGCAAGATGCTGACCCAAAGGGGTCTAACTGGGGCGTTGGGTAAAGCAGGCTCCTTAGCACAAAAATTAGGGATAGCAACCAAAGAGATTCCGCAATTGGCCAGCAAGCCTTTCGATAAAATGTATTCTGGTACTTGTACCCCGACAGGGCAACTCAACAAGAGAGTTGCTTATTTCGTGGGTTGTGGTACCAACTTTATTTTTCCAGACACTGGTGAGGCAGTTGTCAAGGTTTTGAATCATAACGGCATAGAAGTGATTATTCCCAAAGGGCAGGTATGTTGCGGTATTCCCGCTTTGGCAGAAGGTGATCTCGAAGGTGCTCGAAGTATGGTCGAAACCAATATTAAGCTTTTTGCCGATCTGGATGTTGATGCAATTATTACTGATTGTACTTCCTGTGGGATGATGTTTAAGGAAAAAGCTGCAAAATGTCTGCCGGACGATGATCCGTTACAGGAAAAAGTTGCAACTGTAACAGCCAAGATATGGGAAGTAACTGATTATTTACAGAACCAAGGATTGGAGGTGCCACCCGGACGATTAAATACTACATGGAGTTACCATGTTCCCTGTCACCGTGGTTGGTCACCTACGGTCAAAGATGCACCGCGTCAACTATTGGCTCAAATACCGGACGCTAAGCTGCGAGAATTTGATAATCCCGAACAGTGCTGCGGGGGGGCTGGAACCTACTTTATGGAACATCGTGAAGTAGCGGAAAAAATTCGGGCTTCACGTTTGCGGGACATAAATAATACAGTATCAGATGTAGTTTTAACCCAGTGCCCGGTATGTCGTTTCTATATCAGCTTCCAGGTAATGGATCGGGAAGTTACCCATCCGATAAAAATACTGGCTCGGGCTTACGGGTTATAATTGACAACTGGGAGAAGCAGAAGTTTATTCTTCTGCTTCTTTCTTGGTACGGTGGTATAATTGAAAGCGGATTAATAATTTCATGAACGCATATAACAAGCTTTATAGCAGATTGGTAATAAAAGGGGGAAAAATCAGTGAGCAGGTCTTTATCTAGAGCGCTTTCTATTTTGGAACTTTATAACGGACGGAAAGGGGAATGGGGTGTTTCTGAAATCAGTCGGGAACTTGGTTTACCTAAAAGTACAGTCCATGGTTTGGTAACTACCCTGGAAAAGAACCGTTATTTAGAAAAAACCGAGAATTCTAGATATAGGCTAGGCATGAAAGTATACGAGTTGGGTATGATTTATCGAGCCAGTGCCCGTCTTGGGTCAGTAGCAGAACCACATGTAAAATCACTGGCTGCC
>CAZFXK010000172.1:0-3032 GCA_964522975.1 uncultured Bacteroides sp.
TCATATTCTAGTATAAAAGACCAAGCTAGTTCATAGTCGCCCTTTTCAATAAGTTCAAATAAGATGTCAATTGATATCGATTCGAATCTTATTCTAATTTGCGATTGATCATCAAACATTCTATTATATATATTCATATCAAAATATAACTTCATATCATTCTTGTCCTACAATTTTTTTAATTATCCTATCATCATTATACAACAACTTACTCATAGTCAATCACCAATTTATCTAGATTATTCTCGATTTTGCCCTCTAATTCCCGAGCTTCCTCATTAAGCTTTTTTAATTCTTCATTCAGGCTAAGAATTTCGGCTTTGAATTCTTCGGCGGTCATGCCATCATCTTCTATTACCACTCCGACATATCTGCCTGGATTAAGGGAATAGTCTTGGTCTATGATGCCATCTTCTCCCTCTAGTTTAGCCAGCTTACATAAACCAGTTATATCTGCATACTTACCCTCGGGAAATCTTTCTAATAACCAGTCGATTTGTTTTTGAAAGTATTTTTTATCCTCATCACTATCGGCATTATCCCGAATTGTTTCATATTCCTTAATAAGTTCATAAAAACTCCCACTATCCCCTTCATATAACCTAGTTATTATAGCTAAGTTCTTAATCTGTTCCTCCGAAAACTTCCTTAAAGCCCTATCCACCTGGGTAAAGGTGTTTCTAGCATCTATAAATAGGATCTCGTCCTTATTTTGCTTGCCCTTGTCAAAAAACCATAAAGTAGCGGGTAGAGTCACTGTTATAAACATATTAGAAGGCAGAGCCACCATCTGCGATATTAGGCCAGCCTCGATTAAGGTTTTTCTTATTTCCTTTTCACTATGTCTAGCATCAGAGGCAGAATTGGCCATGACTAGACCAGCCCGCCCCTTTTCATTTAAGGCAGTAGCAAACAAATTAATCCATAGATAATTAGCATTAGGTACGGTGGGCTTTTTCCCCTTAGTCTGGGGGATGCCGTATTGGTTAAAGCGTTCCTGTCCTTTTACCAGTTCCAAATCCACATTATCTACATTGAAAGGAGGATTAGTTAAAACATAATCAAAATTATTAAGGCTTTCGTGGGGATCAGCATAATAGGTGTTAGCATTTATAATCTCACCCCTAATATTATTTAAAAAGAGGTTCATTTTAGCTAAGTTAGCTGTTTCATTAGTCCTTTCTACCCCGTAAGCTCTTAAATTAATGTCCCTATTTTCCCCTGATTTTTTCTTTTGTCTTTTTATGTAATGGGCGGTTTGCACGAACATTCCCCCCGAACCGCAGGCTGGATCTAATATCTTCCCTTCGCTAGGTCTTATTACTTCTACCATATATTGGACTACGGTTCTGGGAGTAAAGAATTCACCCCCACCCTGCCCTTCAGCTAGGGCGAAATTACCTAGGAAGTATTCATATATTTCTCCGAATATATCATTTTCACTATCTGTGGGTATGTCCTGAAAGTTCCTTAGCAGTCTATTTAATAGCTTGTTATTATCTTCCTTGCTCAGGCCATAGTAACTATCTTTGGGCAAGATACCTGTAAGTTCGGGAGAATACTTTTCGATGCCCTCGATAGCTTCCTTTATTTTTTTAGCTACATCCACTGCTTCGCTTAAGTTTAATAAGTATTTATATCTTGCTTCCTCTGGCAAGTAAAAACCGCATTTTTCTTTGGCTATTTCTTCTATCTTCTTTTCTCGACGACTGCCTTTTAATTTATTATACTCGGCTATTATTTCTTCTTCATGTTCAGCATATTTACTATCAGCGAACTTTAAAAAGATTAAGCCTAATACGGGAGTAGCGTATTCGGAAGCCTTAAGCCCCGAATTAACTCTTAACTCATCGGCAGTTGCCCATAATCTTTTTTCTAAATCCTTTATGGTTTGTGTATTCAAATTGTTTCCTCCAGTTTACAGGGTTTTATTTTTTTTAATAAAAAAATTACTTACTAACATATTCCACCAATAGCCCTTAAACCCTGCTTAATAGTGCCCTTTTTCGTAGTATCAATTCATCTTATTTACCTTTCACCCAGCAAAAAAGCAGGGCTATATCCCCATTTAAGGAATAAACCCTGCTTCTATTAGCTACCATGGCGATGGCATCTGCTCTTTCTAGCTTCTAATAAGGCATAAATTCATAGAAATCCACTCCCGGAACTAAAGTATCGCCCTCACCTGCAAAAAGGACTAGTCTGTTCCCGGCCTGATTTTCTACAAAAAAGGTCCCCTGGATGGTTTCTGGATGCTCCCAATGAACATAGCTATTTCTAGATTGATCCCACTTGAGATCCACTCGCATCATGCCAGCCCAGTAAACCTTCCTAGACTCTGCATCTAAAGAGATATCATAGGTGCCGACATAGATTTCAGATATTTCATAGGTAGAGCCTATATTGAGTTCGAAATATCCATTTTCCCCAAAATCAATAGTTCATAGACCACTATTTTCTTCATCATAGTGATATTCCCAATGACTACCTAAGCTACAGTAAAATTCACTGGGTATCCTTAGATCATAGTGCAGTCCCTTTTTATCTTCGGCAAAAACCGTTTTATTTCCGTATCCTTCGTCTTCGGTATCAATATAAATAGCCACAATATCCTTTATCCAAGGCAGTTTCTGGCTCTCTGTATAGAAACCATCCCAGGTTTCCGAATTTTCATCTATAATTCTAGGTGGAGCTAGAAACCATTCTACAGTGCCGTCATCCATGAGTAGGAAGACACTGCGATCAGAAAAACCAAAGGTCTTATAGTAATCTAAGCTTTCTATTTCTAAAACACAGCCGTCTATAACCCTGTCGGCCACCGTTTTTACGGTTAATTCATTTTCATCTACCTGCATTTTGTAATCATTGAATTGGGAGGTTAGATTATCTAGGTCGTAAATCTCATTCCATTTTTGGCGATTAAATTTTATAAAGGGCTGACCCTCAGCTACCATTATTTGTATTAACTTTTCTTCATCTTCTATGAGCAACACATCTTCATCTGCGGAAGTTTTTTGCCCAGCTAATTTACC
>CAZFXK010000173.1:0-3014 GCA_964522975.1 uncultured Bacteroides sp.
AAAATCAACTAAATCAAAAGCAGAACACAAAACGAAAAAGAATAACAGCTACTATTTAGAGTATCAAGCTCTCTTTCAATGTTTTTACAAAACAAATTAGAATTATAACGGAATTACACTTAAATATGGGACTATGAACTACGCCGAAATTTGCATCATTAAAAGAGATGGTAAAAAAGAGGATTTTTCAATCAGTAAAATAAAGAATGCCATCGGAAAAGCTTTTCAAGCTACAGGAATAATGAATCAAGAAGCTTTAATTGCCAATATCACGATGAATGTAATCAATCAATTCAATAAGTTGGTGTTAGGCGTAGAAGAGATTCAAGATTTAGTAGAACAGGAACTCATGAAAGTTCAACCACAGGTAGCCAAGAAGTATATTATCTATAGGGAGTGGAGAAATACAGAGCGAGATAAAAAGACCAAGATAAAACAAATCATGGATGGTATTGTAGCCATTGAAAAAAATGATGTAAACCTTAGCAACGCAAATATGAGTAGTCATACACCTGCAGGACAAATGATGACTTTTGCCTCGGAGGTAACCAAAGATTACACCTACAAATATTTACTACCCAAAGCTTTTGCTGAAGCTCATCAGCTGGGAGACATACACATTCATGACTTGGATTATTACCCTACAAAAACAACAACTTGCATCCAGTATGATTTAGAGGACTTATATGAGCGAGGGTTTAGAACCAAAAACGGTAGCATCAGAACTCCACAAAGTATTCAAAGCTATGCCACCCTTGCAACAATTGTTTTTCAAACCAACCAAAACGAACAACACGGGGGACAATCTATTCCTGCTTTTGACTTTTTTATGGCAAAAGGGGTAAAAAAAACATTTATAAAACATCTTATTGAACTTCTTTCTTTCTATGCCCTTATTAAATTGGAAAAAACAGTAGAAAAAGAGAATATAGAACAAGCAGTAAGACGTATAGTCCACTCCATCATACCTCAAAAGGATGAGAAGCAAGCACTCATTCAGACTCTAACTCAATTAGGACTTGAATTAAATGAAGAGTCTTTTCAAAACATACTTCAAAATGCTTACGATCAAACACGGAAAGCAACACACCAAGCAATGGAAGGTTTTATCCATAACCTGAATACCATGCACTCCAGAGGAGGGAATCAAGTGGTCTTTAGTTCGGTTAATTATGGAACAGATACATCCCCTGAAGGAAGAATGGTGATTCAGGAATTGATGAAAGCAACTGTAGAAGGATTAGGAAAGCAAGGAGAAGTCCCTGTATTTCCGATACAGATATTTAAGATAAAAGATGGAATTAATTTTACGGATCAAGATTACAATCTAGCAATGCAAGATTTTGATGCGGCACTCAATGGAAAGGTGTCTTTTATCGCCCCAAATTTTGACCTGTTTTTACAAGCTTGTCAGACTACCGCCAAAGCCCTTTTTCCTAATTTTATGTTTTTAGACACTCCATACAACCAAAACGAAAAATGGAAGAGCAATGATCCTAAACGTTATCTTTATGAACCGGCTACAATGGGGTGTAGAACACGGGTATTTGAAAATCTTCACGGAGAAAAAACGTCTGTAGGAAGGGGCAACCTTTCTTTTACCACAATGAATATGCCTCGACTAGCTATTGAGGCGCGAATCAAAGCAGAACGTTTAATGGAAAATACGCCCCATAATGAAGCCGTTACCCTAAAGGCAAAAGAACTTTTTATTGAATCAGTAAGAAAATCAGCAGAACTGATTGCAGAACAATTATATAGCAGATATAAATATCAATATACAGCATTAGCGTGCCAATTCCCTTTTATGATGGGTAATGATGTATGGAAAGGAGGGGGGAAACTAGAGAAAGACGAGAAAGTGGGAAATGTATTAAACAGTGGTACTTTAGGCATAGGTTTCATTGGTGGTCATAATGCAATGGTGGCCTTATATGGTGAAGGACATGGACATAACGATATAGCCTGGAATACCTTATACGAAGCAATATTAGAGATAAATAAAGTGGTGGAAGAAAAGAAAAAGAAATACAATCTAAATTTCTCTGTATTAGCTACTCCTGCTGAAGGGTTATCCGGAAGATTTACACAAATGGACCGAAGAAAGTATGGCATCATTCCCAGCGTTACAGACAATGAATATTATGTAAACTCTTTTCACATAGACGTAAAAGAACCCATATCGATATTAGAAAAAATAAAAAGAGAGGCTCCATTTCATGCAATTACTTTAGGTGGACATATTACTTATGTGGAATTAGATGGAGAAGCACAGAAAAATGTACGTGTCATTCCTAAAATTGTAAAGGCAATGCGCGACAAAAATGTAGGTTATGGCTCAATAAACCATCCTATTGACACTTGTCGTCAATGTGGATTTAAAGGTATTATCTACGATAAATGCCCTGTATGTAATAGTGAACATATTTTACGTATGCGTAGAATCACGGGCTATCTGACTGGTGACTTAAATTCTTGGAACTCTGCTAAAAGAGCTGAAGAAAGAGATCGAGTTAAACACAATTAAAGAATGTATCTTCTTCAAATTTATCCTGAAACAATTGCGGATGGAGAGGGACTTCGTTACGCTATTTATCTCTCGGGTTGTAAGCATCAATGCAAAGGATGCCACAATCCCGAGAGCTGGAATCCTACTGCAGGCACTCTTCTAACAAAAGAAAAAATAGAATACATCATCAATGAAATCAACAATAATCCTCTTTTAGACGGAGTAACGTTTTCCGGGGGAGATCCTTTTTTTAACCCCAAAAAGTTTCTACCTATCATTCGTAAAATTAAGGAAGAAACCCAGCAACAAGTTTGGTGTTATACAGGATATACTTACGAAGAATTATTAAAAAATAAAGTAAAGCAAGAAATCCTCTCCTATATTGACGTATTGGTGGATGGTAAATATATCGAATGTCTAAACTCCCCATTCGTACCTTTTAAAGGCAGTTCCAATCAACGAATACTAAAACTTAGAAGAGGAAGAGTCGTAGAAGAAAAATAAT
>CAZFXK010000174.1:0-2988 GCA_964522975.1 uncultured Bacteroides sp.
GATAGTAATGTGTCACCTGAATCGCACTGCCTGAGGCATCAGCCACCACACGGTTATGTCAAAGAACTTTTCTCATAATTCACCTGTTTAGGTAAATTTAATAAATTATACCGAATTTGAGTGATTCCTTTGTTTAAATCTTTGGTTAAATTTCCATTGGTATCGTAGGTATACTCAATGCTGCTTCCCTTCACATCCCTAAAGTTCCTAGAGAAGAGTGTAGTATCAGGTGCACTGTCATCGGCTTTTGTCAGCTGATTCCCTTTATAACTAAGAGTAAGGTTATCCATCTCTCCGTATCCTGTTCTGCTTGTGTTTCCACCTCACAATGGACACCCTTGCTGTTCGGCTAACGATTGGTCGTTACCTACCTCCGTAGTGGACTTGCACCACCAAGTTATCAATCATGCACGGCACACCAAAAAAAGCCCACTCGTGAAGGTGGGCTTTACTACTAGTAGAAGTTCAATTACTACCTATTCCTTACTCTATCTAAAACCATCTATTAATATACTGTTGGCTAGAAATCTAATTTCATTCCAATATATATTATTGAGAGACGAAACATCCCAAATACTACTATTTAAATCGCTCATCTCATCTAAAAGATCTTCTATTTGTTGTAATCTATTTAGTAAATCAGGATTGTAACTGTTAGGATGCTCTGCACAATGTCCTAAATATGCCTTAAAACTATCACTAAATTCTAAAGCTAATTCATCAGTGGAAGGATATACTTCCATTTCAAGTAAATACTCTTTCTGCTCTGATTCAGAAAGCGCTAATATCGTTACTGATTTATATATTCCCATAATCCATTATCTTATTACTCCTCCTACATCTCCATTAAAGTCTACTACTCTCCAATAAGGTGCTGCTCCTTTATGTCCTCCACCTGGATGCCATCTAATTTGACGACCTGTAGGATTGCCTTTGGGAGTATATTCTCTAAAAACCCAACCCTTCCCTTTTTGACTACCTTTGCCTAATGTTTCAATCCTCCAACCTGAAGTTTTACCTATAATTGCTTCTATTTGTGCGGGAGATTTCTTTTTAAGTAAGTTAGGATTTATCATAATATCATCAACACTTTCTAAGAATTTTCCTGCTAATCTCAAAGCTTTACCTCCTTTTGAGGCTATTTTGGTTAGTGGAACTATTCCTGCAATCTCCCAACCAATATCTCCTGTTGATATTTCCCTATCCCAACACGTTTTATATGCACTTTCTCCAAATGGTAGGATAGACAGCATTATCTCATTGAAAGTATGAATGCCCTCTACCGTTGCTTTCAGTCTTTCTGATTGCTCATCATTATGAGCTTGACTTTCTTTTGCCTTTTCTTGAGTTGAATAGTCTTCTTTTCTTTTACCTAACCCTAATGTTGATTTTAGTTGTTCAAACCATATTGAAAAAACATCAAAGTCAACATCATTACCATTTACTTTTACAGTTCTCATTCCTGTAGGGTCAATAAACCTCAATGGATTATTTGCCACATACACATATGGACTAATCGAATAATAATTTTCCGACAATGGATCTATACTAGTAAACCTCCCTAGGGCGGGGTCCATATATCTTGCAGAATAATCATACAAAAACCCTTGATCCACATAGATCAACGAGATTTGCTATCTATTCAGTTTTTAGTCGAACTAAAACACAAGCTTGCATTAAAAATACGGTTTTCCTTTTTTAAGAATTCCCACAATATCTTTCTTTGCTAAATCTAATGCACAAATTTCAGAATAATGCACAGATATTTGATTATTTTTGGCATATAGAAGACCTGACAAAACAGTCTCTAAATTCCCTCCAGATATTTGATGCTGTGCCAATTTTATGACATCAAAATCAATTTGCTTATCAACAAAGAGAGAACATAATCTAAAAAAATCAGAATTTACACATCCCATTTTGATAAGTTCTTTGGCTTCTTCTGAATTTATTTCAACACAATATTTATTCGCTCTCCTTTTTATAACCCAAATAGGGATATATTTAACACATAAGAATATTGCGATAAAAATAATTACAATAAATATGTATATTAATCCCTCATCTATTCTTTTCATATTGCCATTCTGGTTGAAAATTTTCAAATTTGAAAGAAGGAACTGTCTTTGTTGAAACTTCTGTCACCACTGTACTGACTTTTGTAATTGTTTGTACTGCATTATTCGTTGTCCTTCCTGCATTTCCCATTCCCTCAACAATTTTATTGACGGCTTTACTTATTGTTTCTTGAGAAGCCCCCATGTTATTTAAGGTTTTAGTTGTTTCTGTTATGCTTTTAGACATTGTTGTTTGTACTCCTTTAGTGGAATTTACCATTGCACCAGTTGCTTTACCAACACCAACAGCCCCTCCGATAGCTCTTGTTATCGTTCCCGTAATTCCTTTTTCCACAGTTTGATTGTAGTCTATGTTTTGGACTGCAGTACTTAGACTTTTCCCTTCTACAGCAGTACTTTGAAGCACCTGTCCTGCAACATCCCCTACTGCAGATCCTGCTCCTCCTATAGCTGTTGCTGCAATTATGACTCCTCCAGTTCCTCCTGTAGCAATGGTTATATCAACTGCAGCTCCTGCGATTGCACCTGAAATAGCTCCTTCTGCAATACCGACTAAAACATCTTCCCCCCTTAACATATGCAGTTACTCCGCCAATTATTCCGCCAAAAATACTGCCGATAGCTGTTCCCACGATACGGCCATCCGGATCTACAAACCTCATCGGATTATTCATCACATACACATACGGACTAATGGAATAATACTTTTCCGCCAACGGATCTATACTGGTAAACCGGGGTACATCCATGGCTACCTGCCTAGCCTCATAATCATACCAATTCAGGGAGTTCTCCCCATCCAGCTCTTTCCCGTTGTATTTGTAAGGCTGCTTGGTTAGTTTGACATTTTCCTCTTCAAACCCCTCTGTAAAGGACATCCCAAAAGGATAGTAATGCGTCACCTGAATCG
>CAZFXK010000175.1:0-2947 GCA_964522975.1 uncultured Bacteroides sp.
AGTGTGTAATTATTTAATCCTTGAGAGATATCGTTGACACCTACTGACAAGAATATCTGTTTGGGTTTGCCTTGCGCTATAGGAGTAAGTCTATTTAAAATTCCTTGTGTGTTATCTCCGATAATTCCTCGGTTAATAATCTTTTTACGATGGAGCCTTTTATTCCAATTACCACCATTTTCGATGTGGCTATCTCCCAGAAATACAATGTTTTTTGAGGAGATTTTCTTTTCGATGCCAAACTGTTTGTTGCGTTCTGTGTAATGTTTGATGTATCCATAATTATCAGCTGTTCCAATCGAAGCTGCCACAATATTAGCAATCTGCTTTCTTAATCTTATGGTTTTGCCCTTATCGTAAGGGTGTACGCTGTTTGTTAATATGATAAGAGCTAAGTTGTCTTTAGGATTAATTAGGATTGAGGTGCCCGTGTATCCTGTATGTCCATATATACCTTCTCTAAATAAATCTCCTTTATTAGAAGAATAGGGAGAACTGATGTTCCACCCGGGTGTCCTGCCAAAATAAGATTGTTCATAAGGTAAATGACTCATTTTCTCTACAGAAGCCGGGCTTAATATCTGCACTCCATTTGCTTTCCCTTTATTAAGGAATATTGAGGTCAAAATAGCGACTTCTTCTGCAGTTGAAAACAGACCAGCATTGCCTGAAATACCTTGATTCATTATTCTAGCTAAGGGATCGTGAACCTCTCCCATTAAAAGTGTTCCATCTTTTAAAAGCTCTGTGGGAGCGCACAGAGGCTTGATGTTTTCTTCTGGATTGAATGTTGTAAAAGAGAGTTTTAGAGGTTTGTATATATTGTTTTGAGTAAATTCTTGCAAAGATTGTTGTGTTGCTTCTTCAATGATATATTGTAAGGTGATATAATTCAAACAGCTGTATGTCATCTGAGTTGTCGGTTTATAGAGTCTGTTGCAAGTCTTAATATAATCTTTTAAAACCTCTTTAAGGTCACCTTCTTCACTTGCCAGTTCTGAAATAGGAGCATAAGCTGGTAATCCCGAAGTATGTGTAAGTAAGTCTATAATTCTAATCGACTTTGTTGTGGTCTCATTTTTGAAGGGTTGAAAATCAGGGATAAAATACTCTACGCAATCGGTTAAAGTGATATAGCCTCTATCTATTAATAAAAATGCACTTATAGCCGTAGCCAAAGGCTTGGTACAAGAGGCTAAGTCGAAAATTGTGTGAATATCCATAGGGATAGATGTCGGATAGATTTGTTTATTTCCAAATGCCTTCAGATACCCAACTTGATTATCTTTTACGATCGCAATTACAGCTCCAGGAATATCTTTTTTATTAATAGCTTCATTGATTACTTTATCTATATAGGATAGTTGAAGCGTATTTAAGTTGACTGCCTCTGGAATTACAACTGGTAACTTTTGAGCTGCCAGTTGTTGAGTTATAATTAGGAATAGTATTAGAATATAATAATGTTTTCTCATTAATGGTTATTTTGCTTATAGAAGTCGGTGGCTTTTTTTACAGAGCCGTGCGTAATTAAAAGTTGTTTTGCTTCTTCGTAAGATAATCCGAGTTCTTCAACAATCATGTTGGTTCCTCTATCAACTAGCTTCTTGTTGCTAAGTTGCATATTAACCATTTTGTTACCTTTTACTCTTCCCATTTTAATCATGACAGAAGTTGTTATCATATTGAGAATCATTTTTTGTCCTGTACCTGATTTCATTCTAGAGCTGCCCGAGACATATTCTGGTCCTACAATCATTTCAATGGCTACATCTGCTTCTTTAGACATTGGAGAACCAGGATTACTACTAATACTCCCAGTAAGAATACCATGTTTTCTAGACTCTCTTAAGGCTCCAATTACATAAGGAGTTGTTCCAGATGCTGCAATGCCAATAACAGTATCTTTCTTATTAACATCATGCTCTTGTAGTTCTTCCCATCCTTTTAAGAGTCAAAGGGGATGCTGCTATTGGAATCTTTGTTGGGATAGCTTGATTTTCTCTCAAGGGGATGTCCTACATCCTCTTTTGTACCAATTCTTCTTTGCTGTTCCTTGGCAATTACAGTACCGATGGATTCTTAAATTTTAAGGTGGTGTTTTATTCGGTTCGGGAGGGCAGACTATGTTCCTCAGTATCGGGGAGGACTTGAGAAACTGTTCTGATTATCATTCCTACTTATCGTTTTGACAAGTTTATGGAGTTGGATGTCGCTGTGGTGATTTACGGGATTTTACACACACTGTTTATGATAAGAAGATGGACAACGGTCCGATGATTATGCCCGTACATCCTTCGATAAAGATTAGGTAAAGGCAGATCGAACTATTTCCACATATAGGAATTTCCCTATCCGCAATTAGGAATAAACACTGGTTTAAGGAATTTCCTCTTTTTACTTTAGTGCTTGTAAAGAAACACTAAAGTAAATTGATATGAAAAAGATTCAGATGGTTTTACTTGTTTTAATGGCAGCTATATTCAGCAGTTGCACTATTCTCAAAGAGACACTCACTTATGAAAAGATGAACCGCATACAACGCGGAATGTCTACTGAAGAGGTAATAGTTATTTTGGGTAACCCTTACAGCCGGAGTTTTAACGATCAAGGTGAGATCCTTGAATTTCGTGACGAAATGTATGAAAGAGATAAAGTTGTCAGAATTAACTTTGTTGATGACAAGGTAGTTCAAATGGAGAGCTTTGTCGACAAAAAATATAGTTTTCCTACACCTGCAGACTCTCCTAAAGAGAAGAAAAAGGAGGATTCAGCCAAGGATATCACTTCCGGCATACGGGTGTCACCAGACGGGAAGCATTACGTGCGGGCGGGTTCAATCGTGATTACTCCCGACGGCAGGCATGAAACGATCGTTTCAGAGCATGGATCGGTAATGGTCACGGCATCGGGGCAGCACATTAATGTGCCTTAATTAAGTGGTTGG
>CAZFXK010000176.1:0-2932 GCA_964522975.1 uncultured Bacteroides sp.
CTTCGTTTAAGGGCGGTTTTGCCGAGGAGTACACAGAGGTTGCCCCCGCATACGATGTGCCGGTGAACAAGGCGCTTTACCGGATGATGACCACGGTGAAAGACGGGAAGAAGAAGGCCATACGAATGGCTTCGAAGGTGCGAGGAAAACGCGACAAACGAGCGAAACACGATAATAAAGGAAAGGGTTCGGCACCCACGGAGGCAGTTTCAAAGGCAGATGAGTAAACTCGGCCGCACCATCGGTGCTTCGGACGACTACTGCGACTGGGAAACATAGTCTAACTGCGCGGCAGAATTCGCACTACCATGGGGTTATGACCGACTCAAGAACCTCATCACGCTCCGTTCGAGTCCTAACGGAGGGAGAGCACACGAAGTGGGATGAGCAAGTCAACGCTCACGGTGGCCACCCGCTTCAGCTTTGGGGGTGGGGGCAGCTGAAGGCCAACAGCGGGAACTGGACGCCCCACCGACTCCTAGTTCAGAAACCAAACGGAGACGTATTAGGTGGTGCCCAGGTGCTCCTGCGTCGGCTACCCGCGCCGATGGGTTCTTTGGGATTCGTTCCGCGAGGCCCCTTCGTAGAGCGTGGGAGGCAAGGGAGTGCCGCCGAGGTCGAACAAAGCTCTCAGACCACTTTGGACAGCGATGTATCTGTCGCAGCCGCGCGGACACTCAGGGAGAAGACAGACGCGATTTCTGTGATCTTCGAACCGGATGTTCCTATAGAGCAAGGGTTTTTCGTTGACGGTGGGAAAGAGAAGTCCACTTCCATCCTCCTGGAACGCACCGCGGTGCTTGATCTGAGTTTGCCCTCGGACAAATTGCTTTCCCAAATGTCAAAGAAAACTAGACAATACATCCGGAAGGGGGAGCGGGAGGGCATCACGGTTCGCCGCGTTGGGCAAGCGCGGGTCGAAGATGGGCGCGCCTCACTGGACGACACCGCCAGGGGTGAAATAGCGCAGGTACTCGACATCTACCGCGAAACAGCCGAACGTGCAGGTTTTCCTCTGCACGAGGATTCCTATTACTTGGACGTCGCCGTGGAAATGGGAGCCGCCTCGCAGCTTTATGCGGCCTACATGGATGGGCAGATGCAGGCGTTTCTGTGGCTGGTTTCCTCCGACACAGTGGCCTTTGAACTCTACGGAGGGGTCACGGAGGCGGGGCAGCGGTCCCGAGCGAACTATGCGCTGAAGTGGGCAGCTATTACCCGGGCTCAAGACAGCGGTGTGCTTCGGTATGACCTGAACGGGCTCCTCAACGACGGGGTGAGTCGCTTCAAGCAAGGTTTCATCACAGAGGAGACGCTGCTGCACCCTGGACTTGAAGTGCCGTTGCGCCCTTTGAAACAGAAGGCTTGGGCTGTTGCGATACCGTCGGTGCGTGCCGCAATACGCCGGTTGAGGGCGTGAATGTGAGTAAGGTTGCACGTGTCTGAGCGCCTTGAAATTGTCTGGTGCCGGATATGGCTGCTAGAGTTGTCATGCTCTTGAGGGAGGCCAGCAGATCGGTCCTTGTTTGGATCGGTTTCGGCTCTTGAAAGAACATGCGGATGTGGCTCAGTTGGTAGAGCATCACCTTGCCAAGGTGAGGGTCGCGGGTTCGAATCCCGTCATCCGCTCGGGCCGTTGGCGCAGCGGTAGCGCGCTTCCCTGACACGGAAGAGGTCACTGGTTCGATCCCAGTACGGCCCACAAAGTGTTCGATCTCGAACACTGAACTTGAAGAAGTGCGGATGTGGCTCAGTTGGTAGAGCATCACCTTGCCAAGGTGAGGGTCGCGGGTTCGAATCCCGTCATCCGCTCGGCTCTGTAGCACTTGCTGCTTACTGAGAACAGTCGGGGTTTACTCCGGTTCGGTGGGTTGGCCGAGAGGATAGGCAGCGGCCTGCAAAGCCGTATACACGGGTTCGAATCCCGTACCCACCTCGGGCGATTGGCGCAGGGGTAGCGCGCTTCCTTCACACGGAAGAGGTCACTGGTTCGATCCCAGTATCGCCCACCAGACCACTTCGGATAGTGCCCCACGATAAGTGCGGTTCAGTTTCGCTCGGTTTCCTTCTTGAATCTTGCCCGTCCCCTCCGGGTGGGGCACGCAAGACATCTTTCGTTGAGCACGCGGTAAGTACATACTGGAACCATGAGGATCGCATTATCACTTGGTTCGGGCGGCGCGCGTGGGTTCGCACACATCGGTGTTATTGAAGAACTTGAAGAGCGTGGTCACCAAATTGTCGCTATTTCGGGAGCCTCGATGGGGGCGCTTGTCGGAGGGGTGTACGCGGCGGGAAAGCTCCCTGAGTTCCGGGATTGGGCCTACGCCCTCACGCAGTCCTCAGTCTTCGGGCTCCTAGATTTCGCCCTTAGGGGACCGGGGGTGGTGAAGGCTGATCGTGTCGTTGGTGAAGTCTCGGAAATGCTCGGGAACGTACTCATCGAAGATCTCAACGTTCCCTATACGGCGGTTGCAACAGACCTCACTGCAAGGCGTGAGATCTGGTTTCAGACCGGGCCTCTTGCCATGGCCATCCGCGCTTCAATCGCGATTCCCAGTGTGATCACGCCCGTGAACTACGGGGGTCATATCCTCGCTGACGGCGGTGTCATGAATCCTGTCCCATTGGAACCTCTCTCTTCCACGGTTTCGGATGCCACGATCGCAGTTGCGCTTTCCGGCAGACCCGACAAGGTCAGGGCGGTTACAGATCCGGTTGGTGACGCTGAAGAAGAGCAGTCACCGGGGTGGCTCATGAGAGTTTTGACGTTGGGTGCTGAGCGGGTCGACAAAGAGCCCCCGCAGGGTTTAGCTGCAAGGCTACGGTCTCGCGACAAATCCGATAGCGAAGAGTCGTCCGTAGCCGATGTTGATCAGCTTCCCTCGTTCGATAATCTGCCAGAGTCGTTGAAAGTGGCAGACGTGCTCAC
>CAZFXK010000177.1:0-2846 GCA_964522975.1 uncultured Bacteroides sp.
ATTAGAATCTTTAATATGTTAAAAACAATTCTTTTATTCTTTTGATCTCCTTTAGTAATCCTTGTTTTTATTTCTCATTTGGATTACTTGTAAATTTCACTAATATCATTTTATCGTAAAATAAAGAATTTAAGAATCGTAAAAAAACAGATACTGATGACTTATAACAATTGAACATTACTGTATAGATATTATCTAGTGATTGTAAAAATAAGAAGTCTTTTTCTAACATAGAATAATTAACAAAAACTCTTCTACTTATAAGAATTGAATTTGTTTTTCTGATTATAAAGTAAATGAAACAGCAAGTTAAAAACGATGCTAATAAATATATAAAAAAGCGAGACAGACTCCATTATATAAACGAACAAAGGGATAATTTATACTGATACAAAGACTAACATTAAATCACTTCTATTATTATCCTCCTATATGACGTAAGATTATGTAAACCATTATCAGTTACCTCACAGATTATATGAATACTCTTCCCAATAGCATTAGATGGAATAGTTAATGCTATTTTACTGGTATTTTCGTTTTGGATAACCACTTCATCTTGATAAGTTCCAGCTTCAGGTAGCACCCACCATTTAAAAGATATTTGGTCTCCATCCGGATCAATAGAATTAGAAGCATCTAATTCTATAATATTATTTATGTTAGATTTAATTAATATAATATCAGAACCCTTACTTCCATTTATTTCTACAACGGGGTTACGGTTTCCCTTACCTTCTTTAACCCAATCCATACGGGCGGCAAAATTATTAAAAGCTGCCTGATAAAAATAGGCTTCATACTTTTTAGATATCTTCTTAACAGATTCAGAATGATTCGTATAGCAATTAGTGACTTTATCCATTCCTAGTTCCCACTCAAAATACCCCCCCCAGCCAACTTGACTCGGAACTGTTGGATCATTCAATCCATTAGGTATCATATGTAGAAAAGACGGAGTATCACCTTCAACCCCCCATTTGTTTTTAGGATAAAGACTGCCTAAATTGCCATGATTTTGAATATTGGAAGCATATTCAGTCCAATTTGTAGCTCCAATTTCATTTTGAGAAAGCCAGGCACTTTCATCCCATATAAAAAAAATGTTCTTCTCGAACTCATTACGAATCCATTGATGAGAACTAAATGAATAATTTGTATGACGTTCACTCCATGGCACATCTTGATCTGTGATTGTATAAACGTAAAGCTTATTCAAAAAAGCTTTCAGCTGTTCTTCAGTTCGTTCTTGTTTTACTTGCCAAATGGCTTGTGCCAAGGTGTTTCCTCCTCCCCAAACAGTAATCCACAAAGGACGATTATCCTCTTCGTCAACTAATTCTATAATAAAATCACTGCCCTGTGATCTATTTTCTTTACCTAACTTCTCATAACCTAGTTCTAGACTACCTAACATTATACGTGACCTAAGATAATCAGCACTAGGCCAATAACCAATCAGCTGTTGTTTCGATTCTTTATTTAAAGGAGTAAAACCATTTTGGTTGGAACGCTTCATCAAATTAGGTAAATCCTTTTCATAAGCATCTATAAGGGTATTCAAACTATCCATCCATGACGTAGGATAAACACGACCACTACTATTCCAACCAGAAGAAGCTATCAAAGCTTCAATTTCAAGAAGGTCGGCATGAACTAAAAGACGAACCATAGATTCCATATCATCCGGTTCTATATCTTTGGGAGCTATATCTGTTAATACTACAATTCGAGGTTTTAAATTATCAATCTCAGAAGATTTCTTAATATGGGTACTAACACAGGCCTGAAGCATAAAAGCAACAATAAAGATAAAGCTAAAAATTAATTTTATTCTCATAATTTGATGATCTAATAAATGATTTTTTATAAATTTAATCACTTGATTTATCTTAAACAACCTGAATATTAAAAAAAACATGCCATATCCCGAGATGTTGAACAAATTTAATAAAGAAAGAAGAGAGCTTGAACCTTATGGATTAACTTGCGAATTATGGACTCCTAGCCTTATGCCCAAAGCTGATAGACACAATGAGATTGAAATAAATTATTTTCCAAAAGGAAATATAACTTATCTTTTCCATGATTACAAGAAAGTAGTTCCTTCAGGAAGATTAACCTTGTTTTGAGGACTTATTCCTCACCAAATTGTTCAATATTAAGGAGATTATCCATATTATGTCTGTACAATCCCTCTTAGTCAGTTTTTAAGATGGAAACTTCCATCATCATTTGTAGATAAAATTCTGAAAGGAAAAGTAATAATTGAGATTTCTGAACATTATTCAGATTATGATGAATTTATGTAAAAAAACTGGATAAATGATATTAACTGCACAAATAATATAAATTTTCTATTACTAGAAATTCGTGCTAGATTATTAAGAATGTCTATGAATATTCAAATGAAAAAAGAAACTATATCTATACAAGAGAATAAATTTAGTCTAGTTGAACAAATTGCAATATATGTAGCAAGGAATTATACTCGCAATATAAATATTTCTGAAGTTGGAGAAAAGGTTGGTTTACATCCTGATTATGCAAACTCAGTTTTTAAAAAAGTTTTTGGTTGTAGTATCTATGAATACATAATCAAGGAACGCATTTCTCATGCTCAAAGAAAACTAGTTTTATCTGATATAAGTATTACCGAAATAGCTTTTGATTGTGGCTTTAACTCAATAAATCGTTTTAATGCGGCTTTTATGAAAATTAATAAGTGTACACCTAGAGAATACAGAAAAAAGATATTGTGTAAAATAAATACTAATTCTATTTTATAGTTCTTTTTCACTTATCTTCTAAAATAACATCTGGCATTCCAAATTTATCGGTACCAA
>CAZFXK010000178.1:0-2818 GCA_964522975.1 uncultured Bacteroides sp.
CATTTGACTGATGCACAAGAAATTGAAATTTCAATGGATGATATAAGCAAAGGAAAGGTCTCTGGAGAAATCTTAACCTCAGAATCAATCAACGATCATAATACATTCGAAAATCCAAATAAAGTAGAACCAAAAACGTTTAATGGAGCAAAATTTTCGAAAGGAAAACTAACACTAAAAATCCCTGCTAAATCTATTGTGACTTTAACTGTTAATTAGATAACTATTGGGCTTTTAATTTTAACAACTTTATTCTCCTGAACTTTAATGATAGTTCGGGAGAACTTTTTCCTGGTTCTTATTAAGAAAGAAGAATTCAGCAGTTTTTTTTAGTAAACTAAAGATTATAAAATTATATTTGTGTAGATAACTTAAAAAAAGAAAAACTATGAACAAAGAAACAATGAATAGGGCAGCAGATAATATACGTATATTATCTGCTTCAATGGTTGAAAATGCAAAATCGGGTCATCCCGGAGGAGCTATGGGAGGTGCGGATTTTATTAATGTATTATATTCTAAGTACTTAGTATATGATCCGGAAAACCCTTTTTGGGAGGGTAGAGATCGCTTTTTCCTTGATCCCGGGCATATGTCTGCCATGCTTTATTCTACTTTAGCTTTGTCTGGTAAATATACCCTAGATGAATTAAAAGGGTTTAGACAGTGGGGAAGTGTTACACCGGGACATCCGGAAATAGACGTTGCACGGGGTATTGAGAACACTTCGGGCCCATTAGGTCAAGGACATACGTTTGCAGTAGGTGCTGCCATTGCTGCAAAATTTTTGAAATCCCGTTTTGGAAATGTAATGAATCAAACCATTTATACGTTCATATCAGATGGTGGAGTTCAAGAAGAAGTATCCCAGGGTGCTGGTCGTATAGCTGGTCATCTAGGATTAGATAATCTGATTATGTTTTATGATTCAAACGACATTCAGTTATCTACCACGACAAGTGATGTGTCCAGCGAAAATGTGGAGATGAAATATAAAGCTTGGAATTGGCATGTTATTACAATTAATGGCAATGATGTTGAAGAGATAGCCAATGCTATTGAAGAGGCTCAGCAAGTAGAAGGTAAACCTACTTTAATCATCGGTAAAACTATTATGGGAAAAGGAGCCTTAAGGGCTGACGGTTCAAGCTTTGAAAAAACTTATGAAACTCACGGTTCTCCTCTTGGTGGAGAGGCGTATATAAATACCATTAAAAGCTTGGGGGGTGATCCTAATGATCCATTTAAAATCTTTCCTGAAGTTCAAGAATTATACAATAAAAGAAAGGACGAGCTTAGAGAAATCGTTAAACAACATAAAGCTCAGAAAGATGAATGGGCGAAAGAAAATGTTGAATTAGCTGAAAAACTAGAACGATTTTTCTCAAAAGCAGTTCCGAAAGTAAAATGGAATGAAATTGAACAAAAGGCTGATGGTGCCACTCGAAATGCTTCAGCAACTGTATTAGGACATTTAGCTGAACAGGTAGAGAATATGATTGTTTCTTCTGCAGATTTATCTAATTCAGATAAAACAGATGGATTCTTAAAGAAGACTAAAGCATTCAAGAAAGGTGATTTTTCAGGGGCCTTTTTACAAGCGGGTGTTTCTGAACTTACCATGGCTTGCCTATCCATTGGAATGTCTCTTCATGGTGGAGTGATTCCGGCTTGTGCAACTTTCTTTGTGTTCTCTGATTATATGAAACCTGCTATTCGTCTGGCTGCTTTAATGGAACAACCCGTTAAATTTATTTGGACTCATGATGCTTTCCGAGTAGGTGAAGATGGACCTACTCACGAACCGGTTGAACAAGAAGCACAAATCCGGTTGATGGAACAATTACAAAATCATAATGGTAAAAACTCCATGTTAGTTTTGCGTCCTGCTGATGTTGAAGAAACAACGGTTGCCTGGCGTTTAGCTTTAGAAAACACTTCTTCTCCTACCGGGCTTATTTTATCCAGACAGAACATTAAGAGTTTACCGGAAGGTAATGATTATTCTCAAGTAGAAAAAGGAGCTTATGTTGTAGCAGGTTCGGAAGATAATCCAGATGTTATTTTGATTGCTTCAGGTTCAGAAGTTTCTACTTTAATTGCCGGAGCCGAATTATTACGAAAGGATGGCGTTAAAGTGCGTATTGTTTCTGCTCCATCAGAAGGTCTTTTTAGAACTCAACCCAAAGAATATCAAGAAACAGTTATCCTTTCTCAAGTTAAACGTTTTGGTTTAACTGCGGGCCTCCCCGTAACTTTATTAGGCTTAGTAGGATCTGATGGAACAGTTTTTGGCATGAAGTCTTTTGGCTTTTCTGCACCTTATCAGGTGTTGGATGAAAAGCTTGGTTTTACAGCTGAGAATGTGTATGAACAGGTGAAATCCATGTTAAGTTAAATTCAAAAGAGAGTAAATAAGAATGAAGATAATAGCATTATGTTCTGATCATGCAGGATACGAAATAAAACAATTCGTAAAATTGTGGATTGAAAAAAAAGGTTGGTCGTATAAAGACTTTGGTTCTTTCAACCAAGAGAGTGTGGATTATGCTGATGTGGCTCACCCTATGGCCGATGCTATTGAAAAAGGAGAATATGAGGTTGGCATATCCATTTGTGGTAGCGGTAATGGAATTAGTATGACGTTGAATAAACATCAGAAAATACGTGCTGCTTTATGTTGGAATGAAGAAATAGCACGATTAGCTAAAACTCATAACAATGCAAATGTACTATCAATACCTGGTCGTTTCATTACTATTAATGAAACGGAGAAGATGTTGGAAACCTTCTTTTCTTCTGAATTTGAGGGAGGAAG
>CAZFXK010000179.1:0-2789 GCA_964522975.1 uncultured Bacteroides sp.
TTTGTCTTCCTTTACTTTATACTTTCCTTCACCTATATCTTCCCATTTTGAAGAGGTTTGATAGCTTCCATCGTCAAAAAAGTTAATCTGAAGCTGCGCATTTATACCTTTAGATTTTTCTTTTTCTAATTCATCATAAATCAGTGATGCGATATGAGTATCTGTGATGTCTATCTCAAAAGTAATGTCATTAAGAAACCAAGAACCTACAATAGGATGATCCTTAAGAGAGTCCCCATTGTCACTGTCACTACAAGAAATGAGAAATAATAGGATTAGTAGTATTAACCATTGTTTTTTCATGCTATTTGTTTGTGTTGATTATATAATAAAATAAAGATAATTCATTTTTTAAGAAGAGTATTTTTTTTGCGTTATTTGATGGGTATAAAGTAAATAAAATTCACCAATTAAAGCTTTTCAACATCAATCTTTCTTTTTTTGAATTCGTTTTTTAGCTGAATTTAGTTTAATTTTTAGGGGTCCCACATTAAAGGATTAAACTTCCCAAGAAAGTTTGTTCCTGTGGTTTTATGTGGTTAAACACCCTATTGTTTTTTGTTTCTTACTAAGGTAAAATCCAACTGTTTCTTTTCAAGGTTTGCACTGGCCACTTGAATTCTAATGGGGGCACCCAGAGCATAGACCTTGTTTTTTCTCCTCCCTCTCAGGCAATAATTTTTCTCATCTAAATCATAATAATCATCATCAAGATCTCGGATGGGAATCATTCCCTCACACTTATTTTCATTTACTTCTACATATAGTCCCCATTCAGTCACACCGGAAATAACTCCATCGAACTCCTCACCAAGTTGGTCGGCCATGAATTCTACCTGTTTGTATTTAATTGAAGCCCGTTCCGCATTACTGGCAATGATTTCCATATTTGAGCAGTAGTCACATAGCTCCTCATATTTATTTTCAGGCACGCTGGAACCTCCGGCTAAGTAATGGGTAAGCAATCGATGTACCATCATATCGGGATAGCGACGTATGGGAGAGGTGAAATGAGTATAATAAGCAAAGGCTAAGCCATAATGGCCGATGTTGTGTGTGGAATATCTGGCTTTTTGCATCGTTCGGATGGAGATGGTTTCTATTAAGTTTTCTTCTTTTTTACCTTGTATGCCATTCAATAATTTATTTATGGATTTGGATATGGCCGCTTGACCCCCACTTGTTTTGATTTTATAACCGAACCGGGCAATGAACTCTGATAGGTTTTCTAATTTATCAGGGTCGGGCAGGTCGTGGATGCGATAAGGAAAAGTTTTAGGTTTTTGTGAGCCGGGTACTTTACCTATTTTTTCAGCAACTGTGCGATTTGCCAACAGCATAAACTCCTCTATTAATCGGTTGGCTTCTTTATTTTGGGTGAAATAAACCCCTAACGGTTTTCCGTTTTCATCTAAATTAAAATGAACCTCCATTCGATCAAAATTAATGGCCCCTTTTTGAAAACGATCCTCCCTCAGTTTTTCAGCCAGTTGATGAAGGAGTGAAATTTCTTCACTAAAACTCCCTTTTTGCGTTTCAATGCGTTCTTGAGCTTCTTCATAGGAGAATCGTTGATCGGATTTTATGATGGTTCGTGTGATTTTGCTGTCAATGAGTTTTTTTTGACTGTTGAACCTAAATAAAACCGAGTAGGTGAGCTTTTCCTCTTGAGGGCGTAAGGAACAGATGAAATTTGATAATCGCTCAGGCAGCATGGGGATTGTACGATCTACTAAGTAAATAGAATTACCCCTTTTTTGAGCTTCTTGATCAATGATATCTCCTTCTTTCACATAATAAGTAACATCTGCAATATGCACTCCAACTTCACAATCCCCATTTTTGAAAGTTTGAAGAGATAAGGCATCATCAAAATCTTTGGCATCTTCCGGATCAATGGTAAAAGTAGGTACTTTACGGTAGTCTAATCTTTCATTATACTCTTCTTGGGGTATCTCTTCAGAAATAGAATTAGCAAAATCTTCAATTTCCTGAGGATAGCCATAAGGAAGTCCAAACTCAGCAAGAATGGCGTGCATCTCCGTTGTATTATCTCCCGCACGTCCTAATACATCAATGACTTCCCCAATGGGGTTTTTCGCCTTTTGAGGCCATTCAATGACACGCACTACCGCTTTATCTCCGTTCTTTCCTTTTTTTAGTTTATCTTGAGGAATAAAGATATCATTTGCTAAGGTTCTGTCTTCTGTGACGAGGAAAGCATACGACTGGGTTACTTCTAAATTACCTACAAAAGTATCGTTTGCACGTTCTAATATTTCAATAACTTCCCCTTCCGGACTTCTGTTTTTCTTTCGTGCATAAAAGGCAATGCGTACTTTGTCGTTATTCATGGCATGACCCGAATTACGTTCAGCAATGAAGATGGGTTCGCCCCCGTCTTCAGGCAGAAAAGAGTTTTTGCCATTACTTTTCCGCTGAAATGTTCCGGTTAAAACAACACCTCTTTGATTTAACTTGTATTTACCTCTTCCCTGTTCAATTAAAAAATCATCTTTTTGCAAAGTTTCAATCAAGTCTCGACAAAGCATTCTTTGTGGGTGAGTTTTTAAATCGAGTTGTTCATCGAGTTGTTTGAATGTGTATGTGGATGCCGGATTTTCTCTGAAAAGAGTTAATAGTGCCTCAGTTATCTCCTTTTTTGTTTTTCGTTTTTTGCTTTTTCTATTCGGTAGCTTAGCCATTTTATTTATCCTTTAAGTTTCTTTTTATCAATTCTAACTTTAAGTAAAGTAAAGAATTAAAAAACATATAACACTAGTTTTGCC
>CAZFXK010000180.1:0-2751 GCA_964522975.1 uncultured Bacteroides sp.
AGAGCATCTGCCTTACAAGCAGAGGGTCGGCGGTTCGAATCCGTCAACACCCACTTTAAGAGACGGACATCTTTAGGGAAAAACAGGAAAAAGCCTTCTAATTCAAGTAATTAGGAGGCTTTTTCTTTTGTTCTGGCAGACATGAAAAAGACACCTTTTGGCCTTTTCTGGACATTAAATCGGTACTAATTCGGTACGATTTTTTAAAGCAGAAAACCGTACCGATTTCCCAGATAAGTTCCTGAATTGTACCATATTGTCCTTTCAGTGCCGAAGTCTATATAAACAAATTTATATTCGCACGATCGGCACGGTCTAGATAAGCAGCTACGCCACCGATTATAATATTATCCATCAGTTCTTCTTTTTTGATACCCATCACGTCCATCGACATAGAGCAGGCTATGAATTCAACTCCGTTGTCTATGGCCTGCTGCATCAGGGACTCAAGACTTTCAATATTTTTCTTTTTCATGATGTAACGCATCATTTTACTTCCCATCCCGAACATATTCATTTGAGACAGACTTAACTTTTTACTGCTCGAAGGTAACATCATACCGAACATTTTGCCTAGAAAATCTTTTTTTACTTTCGGCTTGTTGATTTTTTTGATAACGTTCAATCCCCAGAATGTAAAGAATATGCTGACGTTCTTTCCGCTTGCCGCTGCCCCATTGGCTATCACAAACGAAGCTAAAGCCTTATCAAGGTCATCGCTGAATACGATAAGAGTTTTGTTGTCATTAGAAGTCATCCTCCCTACCGGACATACATCCTCCTGTCCCAGCTTTTCTATTCTGGCAGTGATTACGCCTTTAGAACTGTTTATATCTACCAGTTTCGCTCCTACCATGTTACACCACCCTTTGAGGTCTTCGCCGAAAGCTTGGTCAGTAACTTTTATTTCCAGTTGTTCACCTTCTGTTATAGTATCGTAATGTTTTTTAAGTTGCATAATAGGGCCGGGACATTGCAATCCGCAAGCATCTATCGATATTGCTTTTTTCTCTGTATTATCCATTGTTTTTTCTGCTGAATAGTTGTTCTTTATCGGTTGTGGATGTTCATTCTCAGTCTTCTTATTGGCTTGTAGCACAGAATATGTTTTATATCCTCCAGATAGGTTATATACATTTTCGATTCCCGATAAAGTCAGGATGCGTGAAGCTATATATCCACGAAGTCCCACTGCACAATAAGTTATTATATCCTTGTTTTTAGGAAGTTCATCAACTCTGTTTCGTAGTTCGTTCAGAGGAATATTTATGGCACCTTCTATGTGTCCCATTTCGTATTCTTCTTTCGTACCGGCATCGAGTATGATAGTGTTTATTCTGTCTATGTTTTCAATTTCTTCAGCTTGAATAACTTTCATTTTTCCCGATAGAATATTCTCGGCTGTAAAGCCTGCCATATTTATCGGGTCTTTTGCCGATGAATAAGGTGGAGCGTATGCATGTTCAAACTCAGCCAAATCATATATTGTACCACCTTGACGGATAACTTCAGCTAATACATCGATACGCTTATCTACTCCGTCAAAACCTACGATCTGTGCTCCCAGAAGTTTGCCGTCTGTTTCCGAGAAATTTATTTTAATGCTCAAAGGAAGGGCATTCGGATAATAACCGGCATGGGAACTTGTATGAGTATAGGAGGTAATATGCTTGATATTGAATCGGTCCAACAACTTTGATGAAGCTCCCGTAGCAGCAACTGTCAGATCAAAAACCTGTGCAATCGAAGTCCCGATCGTTCCTTTGTATTTAGATTTGTTGCCTCCGATGATATTGTCTGCAACAATGCGCGCTTGTTTGTTGGCGGGCCCCGCCAATGGAGTAAGTGAGTATTGTCCTAAAACCGGATTGTACACTTCTACAGCATCGCCCAATGCATATATATCCTGATCTGAAGTTTGCATATATTCATTAATACTGATCCCGCCAAGCGATCCTATTTTCAATTGTGCATCACGGGCTAATTTAGTCTCAGGGCGGACACCAATACTTAGAATCACTATATCAGTCGTGAGAGACTTACCACTTTCCAGCTTTACTTTTAACCCGTTATCGGTTTCTTCGAAAGAACTTACTCCTTCCTCTAATATGAGGTTGACTCCCTTGCTGCGCAGTTGTTGGTGAACTATTGCGGCCATCGGATAGTCTAACGGAGCCATTACTTGATTAGCTTTCTCCACAATTGTGATATCTAGCCCTGCTTCATGTAAGTTTTCAGCCATCTCAAGACCTATGAATCCTGCACCTACTACAATAGCCTTTTGGGGGTTATTTTGGTTGATATAGTTTTTTATCATATCAGTGTCAGGTATATTCCGCAGCGAAAATATCTTCGGATTATCAATCCCTGCCAATGGCGGTTTTATCGGTTCGGCTCCTGTTGATATAATTAGCTTGTCATAATTTTGGAAATATTCTTCTCCTGTTCCAAGATTTTTTACAGTCACGGTCTTTTTCAAAGGATCAATGGCTATGACCTCAGATTTGATTCGTATGTCAATATTGAAACGTGCATTGAAGTTTTCGACTGTTTGTACAAACAATCTGTCACGGTCACTGATTACTCCTCCTATATAATAAGGAAGTCCGCAGTTTGCATACGATACATATTCGCCACGTTCGAAGAGTATAATTTCTGCTTCTTCACTCGATCTTCTTAATCTGGCTGCTGCTCCTGCTCCTCCTGCAACGCCACCGATGATAATTATTTTCATATATTCTATTTTATATT
>CAZFXK010000181.1:0-2746 GCA_964522975.1 uncultured Bacteroides sp.
TCTTCCATCAAGTCCATTATCCATTTCCCTTGATTTTGACTCTCACCACTATAAGGAGGATTGCCAATTACGCACATTACAGGAGTATCTCGTTTAATGCGATTGGCTGCATTTGCTTCATCACTCAACCACGAGGCAAAGAGTGTACCCATCTCCGGGTGGCTCTCTTCTAAAGAGTTGGTCAAGAAAATATTAAAACGCTGGTCGTCTTGAGGCTTATAGCCTGTTTCATCAAGCAATATATCCATTTTGAGGTGAGCCATTGCATAGCTAGCCATCAACAACTCAAAACCATTGAGACGAGGAATCAAATGTTCACGAACGTATCCGTTCCACATTCCTTTATTATTCTCGAATCTCTTATATACTTGTTTTATAACTTCTGCTAAAAAAGTACCTGTACCTGTAGCAGGGTCAAGAATCTGCACTTTATGATAGGTGCGCATTTCTTTCTTTGTTCCATCTTTTGTTCGCTTGTCTTTGCTCTGCTCTATGCTTCGTTCTACCCGTACAGTCTCTCTGCTAGCTAAACCATCAGCAATTCCAAAATCTATTTTCAGAATATCATCTACAGCCCTAACAATAAAATTCACAACAGGCTCTGGAGTGTACCATACCCCACGAGATTTACGCAGTTTAGGGTCATATTCTGCTAGGAATGTTTCATAAAAATGTATTATAGGGTCGTGCTGTTGGGTCGATTTTCCGAAGTTACGCAATATCGCTGCTACATCTGTATGTCTGAACACATCAGCCAAAGCATCAACAATCCACACAATACGTTTGTCGAGGTCATAACCTGCTATATATTGAAACATACGGCGTAGAAAAGGATTGGAGCGAGGAATCTTAGTTGCTGCCTCCATACGTGAGAACGTATCAAGCGTATCATCGTGCAGGCGTGCCGCAAACATTCCATAGGCTATGGTCTGTGCATAAATATCAGCAAATTCTTGAGGCGTTATTGTATCAATCAGCACTCGTTTAAATGCATCTAGTTGAGAAGCTAGTTCAGAGGCTTTATTTTCTTTTTCGTCTTGGTCGATAGCAGTCTCTATAGCTTGCGCCAATAGGCGTGCTTTTGCAGCCATCAGCTCTGCTAGTCGCTTGGCACTCCGTATTGTCTGACCCTCATAACGACAAAAGTCTTGTATTAGTTGAGTAAAGCTATCAAAGTTTTTTTCTATAGCAACTATCTCATTGTTGCGTATTTCCCCTATCTGTACCGATGTAGTGAACTCTCCATCAATATACAGGTCAAAAGTAAGATAGTCGGTGATAATAAGGTTGTCTAAAGCATTTCTGTATCTATTAAACTGTTCTCTGTACTGCTTTGCATTCAGGTTTGTATCTATATCTTTAGCTTCGATATAACCAATTGGCACATCCTGACGAGTAATTACATAGTCAGGTGCACCACAGCCTATACGGCGGGGTTCATTAGTCGCCTTAATCCCTGACGCTATAGATTCTATTAATAGTTGTAAATCACCTCTAAATGTATGTTCGGTTGCTATTCCTCTTTTGAAATGAGCATTAAGATTATTGAGATATTCTTTGATAGTCATATATTAAACTTATCTAGTATTAACTAATTTGATTCTCAAATATAGTGAATTAAATATGAGAAGTTAAAATGAGGTCGAATAAAAAGATTTTACCATCCAAAAGAAGATTATTAATTAACAAATAAGATCAATAGCATTCTGACAATTATTTATTATGAAAAAGTTTTCACTTATTGTTGGTCTTTTTATTTGTTTCACTGCCCTACACTCCCAAAATTCGACAAAAAGATATAATCAGTATCTTGAACGTTATGAATATTTTGACTCATCAGGTAATATAATTGGGTACAATAAATGGAATCCATATCTTGAACAGTGGGAATATACAGATATACGAACAGAAAATAGTTATAACAGAAAAGTTTGGAAGCATAATCATATTTATTCTCTTCCCTGTCTTTGGGGCTATGAGTAATTACCTCTCAGAAGTTCATATAGTATTTGTATCTGATTGCTATTTCCTGTCGACAAGTAAAGACAAGCAGAAACAAAAAAGTTGCTTGTTAAGTCTTATAATTTCATCTGTTTTTTGGGTTGCGCAAGATAGCTAAACTTGCACAACACGTATGCAACTTACCGTAATCTGCTGCAATCTCATCAAACAGAAAAAACAATGTAATCAACTAGTAACTAATGACATATTACGCAACGACTTGCTAGTTATTACATTAAAAACCGTCCCGCCCCGAGTAGGCAGAAATAGGTCTGAGTTATAGCACTTGTCGGTCTGGGTTATAACATACTTCGGTCTGGGATCGAAGGCCTGTCTCTCCCAGACCTACGACCTTTCGGTCAGGGACCTATATGTAACATTAAGAAATAGGTTATAATTAAGCACACTTCACACTAAAAACGAAAGGGTTAAATGGCAAGGCCCTGTCGGATTAAACCAACACCTTTTTCTTCCCAAAGAAAAAAGAGGAGAGCCCAATGGCATCCATAATATAAGCCATTGCAAAAGATCCCGTAAGGGATAAAAACAAGGAGAAAATCATAAAACAGATAGCCGTAGAATCAAAGCTAAAGAAAAGTATAAACAATCTGTTTTAGATAGGGATATTTATCGGCAAAAAAAGCCAAATGAAACACAACCATTAAAACAATAAATACACATTTCAAATAATTGTAAAGCTTCAGCATAATGTTTACCAGTTTATAGGTTAATTGCTTAAGTGTTT
>CAZFXK010000182.1:0-2690 GCA_964522975.1 uncultured Bacteroides sp.
ACTCAAACAGTTTTAGTACAACAATAACTTAATAATAATAGAATAAACCCATAACTGTAGGGGAGATTTAAATCTCCCCTACGGTTTTTTCTGCAGTTTTTTCTTTGTCATACTGAGGCGTCCCCTCTTGTCATCCTGAGGTGTTAGCCGAAGGATCTTTCACTCGCTTAGGCAAATGCACCTTCTACAGAGGGCAGACAGGGTCGTCTGCCCCTACGCAATACATTCCGGGGCTTTCTCTTTTGTCATCCTGAGGTGCCAGCCGTAGGATCTTTCCCTTCGCTTAGGCAAATACACCTTCTATAGAGGGCAGACAGGGTCGTCTGCCCCTACGGAAAAATCACCCTCTAACCTAGCACTTTGTCGAAAAACCTCCTTTTAAGACCAGCTCTTTAATCCCTACATTACGGCTAATAACAAAAATTACCACGCTTGAATGTCGAAAATCTCGGGAATTTCACGATATTATTATTCCTAAAAACCGCAACAAAAGCTTTTTCAGCCCGTCAGAGGAATTAGTGCATGGGTTAATTATCCATGTGCCATCATTCTTGCGGGGAGGAGATAGATTTTTAACTAGAAATTGATTACCTACGAGATTTAGAGGACTTATTCCTCTTGATTACCTAATTATTAAAAACATATCTTAAAGGAGGAAGAAGAATTGTTAAAAGCAAGAAATAGAAAACTTTCTATGATATTAGTCTTAGCTATGCTAATGACTATGTTTGCAGGACTAGGCACAGCAAGTGCAGCTATAGTTGACTATAGTGCCTTTGGTGTTACTACAGTAAGTACCAGCTCCGATTTCAATCAAACTTTAGGTAGCATTATGATAGAAATTGATGATGCCGTATATTTGGGGACTTATAAAAACTATGTTACCCTAAAAATGCCTTCTGGTGTTAGCTTATTGACAGATACTACAGACACAAAAACACTAAAAGACGGAACTATTGTTGCTGGTCCTTCTGTTGCGACAACTTATGGTCCTGGTGTCGATGTAATAGTTAAAAACTCAAGTACCGTAGATATTTCAATCGACCCAGCTATAGTTACTGGATCGGACATTAAAATAGAACTAACATTTGAAAATGTTAGGGTCCAAAGCGGTTCTGGCAACCTTGATGTAATGTTCATTTCACAAGGTGGAAGTATTCTACCTAATGGAAATGTAACCATTGCTAATATTGTTTCCAAGGGTGCTACTCAAGCCATGATCACTTCTGTGAAAAGCTTAAGTGAAGCTGGTGGAGCAATTGATACTATTAGCATAGGCGAATTAAGTCCTGGTGCATTAGAAACAGGCACGATTAAAATAGAACTTCCTGCTGGTGTCAAGTGGGTGCAAAGTTCTGATATGGCAACTTTAAGTGCTGCTGTTACTACCGCGGTGCCTACTTTTACAACTGAATTATATGGTGCAGTTCAAGGGGCATGGGCATATGAAGGATATAACGCTTTCCCCCTCAGTGCAACAAAACTTCTTCTAACTCCAGTAGCATACACAGTAACAATTGATGGGGATAAAGAAGATGTTTTGCTGGTCGATTTTGTGACCTTAGATGGTAAAGGAAAAGCAGGCAGAATAGACATTGCTGGTTTAGAAATTGATATTGACGAAGATGATGCTAAAAAAGGCGACATCGTAGCGAAAATTTCTAGTGCGAAAAATGGTAAGATTGATGGGCTTACTAAGCAAGACTTAGTAATAGCTAAATATGGTGACTATGAAACCACTTTAGCAGAAAATGAAGTAACTGAACTTGTAGCTGGTCAAGCTGATCAAGAATTAGGCAGCTTCTACATTGAAGAATCCCTAAAAGCTAGTTTAGTAGCAGGGAGAAACATTACTCTTACCCTGCCTTCTGGTGTAAAATGGAACGAGGAACCTGTCTTAACTGCTGAAAAAGGTGACATTAATGCTGAAGTAGAACTTGTTTCTGCAAGCAAAGCAAGAATTAAGATCGATAGTTTCTCTGATAATGCAGGCAAAATCTTGGTCGAAGATGGCGAAGTATATGTCGAGCCTAACTTCGAAGGGGATGTAGAACTTAGAGTTACTGGTACTGCTGGTGTAAACGGTACTGTTAAAGTAGCTGAAGTAGTTAAGGCTGTAGATATCTCTGCGAGCGAAGTTCCTAATGTAATTATCGGGGAACAAAACGTGCCAGCTGGCGATATCATAATTAAAGAAAACGTAGCCGAAGCCATTCAAGAAGGTGACATCGTAATCGAATTAGCGGGTGGCTATGTATTCTACAAGGAGCCAACAGTTAAGGTTACTGAAGGTGACTTAAGAATTGATGATGTTGACATTAACAATGATGATCAATTAGTAATAACTATCGACAAGGAAAGTAATGAAGCAAGTACTATTACCATTTCAGATGCCTATATTACTGGCTATAGATATGCTCCAACTGGACCAGTTGTAGCGAAGTTCGTTGCAGCTAAGGGTTATAAATCCGACTCAGGAGTGGAATCAGATGTAAAAGGTAGTACTGCATTAGATACCTTCTATGTTGCTCCAGATAAAGTTGATTCAACCGGCAGTTTTGAAGCCAAAAATAACAAGTATAGTGAAAAAACAGTTGGTTCTGTAACTATTGCTAACTGCATAACTCCTGCTGACGGCTCTGGCGTAATCGAATTCAGAGTAGACTCTAATGTTTACTATGTAGGCGGAA
>CAZFXK010000183.1:0-2657 GCA_964522975.1 uncultured Bacteroides sp.
TAAGTTTTGAAAGCAATTCACAACAGAAAACTCTTCGGATAAACCTCATCAAAAGTTGTTTGTCGTATCAAAGATACTAAGTTTTGAAAGCAATTCACAACATCTGAAGATGCATTCTTAGACCACTACTGGTTGTTTGTCGTATCAAAGATACTAAGTTTTGAAAGCAATTCACAACCAAAGGCTGTTTGATGATGGAAGTGTGAAAGTTGTTTGTCGTATCAAAGATACTACGTTTTGAAAGCAATTCACAACCTAATAAAGAGGAGTTAAAACAGAAAGAAGGTTGTTGCTAATATCAAAGATACTACGTTTTGAAAGCAATTCACAACCACCTACAGATGGTGGCAGTTTGCTTAAATCGACCAACTCTTCAGCCTGTTCACGAGTAACAATTCTGGCTTGCACAGGTAAATCTCTTTTTATTACTCGGTTAACCTGCTCTTCAATTTCTTGAATCTCTTCGGCAGAAGGCTCTGACAATAACACATAGTCACACTTACTCTTTTTCTTCTCTATATGTGCATTTTTAGAGCGAGAACAGCCATACTTATGAACCATCGTAGCATTTAAAATATGCTCAGCTGTGTGCATAGGTATGATTGACACATCCTTAAATTTAGACTCACCATCTATATTAATTAGTTTTGCTTCCATAGACACAAAGATAATCAATTATGTCAATTGACGGAGAGATAGACAAGAACTGAAAAACGGCAATCTACATCGGAACTTCCACCTCTATGCAACAAATTGTTCTACACTTATGTTCTGACACGAAAACCTATCCGTTTAAAGTTACAATTATTAAGAGTCTTACAAAGTTCAATTGTCAGAATAATTTAAGAAACCAATCAGTCAAGTGCCAAAAAAGCTCCCAGGAAGCCTTTTGTTACTAAATATCTTGATTTTCCGCTCTTCTTTTCAATTCTGCTTTTTTAATAGAATCTGCTTTTGCCTTTTTTCTATTTTCAATTTCACGTAAACGAGCATTTGCTTCCTTTATGGCTAATTCATAATCCTCTGCCTTTTTGCTGTGATAAAAATCAGTATAAATTATTGTTACTGCTTGAAAATAATTTGAATATTTAATACCATATCTATTTTGAGGTGCACGCATTTTTGGATTTTTTACATAATTCTCTCGTTTCTCTGTTAAAAAAGTAGTATATCTTATAGACTGATTCTTAAATGTCCATATCGTAGAATTACTTTTACTTCTTGCTACTCTATCGTCCCAATCTTGCTCTTCGCTTTCGTCTTCAGAATACTCACCTTCGGAAGGGTTACCGTTATATTTTGATTGATATAGACGTTTTAGATCTTTACGGGTATCATAATCTTCTGATAATACAATAAAACTAGTTATTGTATCTTGATATGAAGTAATCATTATATCAACCTCCAAAGGTTTTTCTATGTTGAGAAGATTAATCTTTGCTTTACAGGTTGCGGATGTCCTATCCTTGCCGTAACTTAAAGCGTAGATGCTACCTTTCTTTCTTGCCTGTTGTACTGTTGTTAAGAACGGCTGTCCCAATTCTAGTCCCTTAAACGATAGAGCAACAGTAGAGTCAGCATAATGTTTTAACCTTGCCTGTTTTGCCAATCTTTCTGTTTGTATCCTCTGTTCCCACTCTGTAGCCACTTTCTTCTGAGGGTTATTGCAAGCAATGCAGGTACAAGCAAGTGCAATTGAAATCAGTTTTAAAGTATTTTTCATATCGTTAAGTTTTATGTTTGAAGCTAAGGTATCCATTATGTTTAAGATTATCAATAATTTCCTTGGGTGTTCCGTATTCATAAAGTTCAAAGAATTATTTGAATATATGAAAGAAGTTTACCGACTTAGCTATAAAGTTAATCATAGATATTTTTAGCATGAATACAGTAGTTATATACGCCCGAGTGTCCTCTACAGGAGACAGACAACCGAAAGACAGGTAGCAGGCTTGAAGAAGTACATAACTCTAAACAAAATGGAGTTAGTGTCGATGTTCGAGGAAAAACTGAGCAGGGCAAAGGGCGTAAAGTCTGTTCTATCAAATCCAAGAAACAGAAGGCTGACGAATATTCAAACATCATCAAATACTTTAAAAAGTGGCAATTTATGCGTAATACAGCAAAGTTCTGCGCAGTATCAGCAAGTACCAAAAAAAGTTCGGATTATAGCTGAAAAAGGATATGTTTAATAAACGCACCTGTGTGCATAGGTGCAGTTGTTGCTAATATCAAAGATACTACGTTTTGAAAGCAATTCACAACAATGTGTGGATAAAGGCTTGTGTTTATGGGGTTGTTGCTAATATCAAAGATACTACGTTTTGAAAGCAATTCACAACGGACTATTAAGCAGGAGGTTTAAAGGTTTTGTTGTTGCTAATATCAAAGATACTACGTTTTGAAAGCAATTCACAACCTTCTCATAATAATTATTTTAATACATTTTGTTGTTGCTAATATCAAAGATACTACGTTTTGAAAGCAATTCACAACTACCACTCAATCCCTCTCTACCTTCAACACGTTGTTGCTGGTATCTAAGATACTAAGTTTTGAAAGCAATTCACAACTCATCTGTTAGTTGGTTATACACGTTACTTGTTGTTTGTCGTATCAAAGATACTAAGTTTTGAAAGCAATTCACAACTATAATT
>CAZFXK010000184.1:0-2654 GCA_964522975.1 uncultured Bacteroides sp.
AAAAAAAGAGGTATTTTTGTAGCTGTTTTAATGTGAAAGATTTGGATACTTCTACCACAAGCAATAATAAACGGATAGCAAAAAACACTTTGTTATTATATTTTCGAATGTTTCTTACTATGTGTATTTCTTTGTACACATCACGTGTAATCCTTCAAGTTTTGGGGGTTGAGGACTTTGGAATATATAATGTAGTGGGAGGGGTAGTTTCTTTGTTTAGTTTTATAACTTCTTCAATGAGTTCGGCCGTCTCTCGTTTTCTGTCTTATGAATTGGGGAAGGATTGTATTAGTAGATTGACTGATACATTTAGAACTTCTTTTACATTGCATTTTCTTATAGCTGTTTTTGTTTGTGTTTTGGCTGAGTTGTTCGGACTCTGGTTTATATATTCAAAATTAGTGATTCCTTTTGATCGACTCACTATTGCATTATATGTGTTTCATATTTCAGTGTTAACTACTTTTGTTAGTATATTAATTGTTCCTTTCACAGCTTTAGTGTTCTCTAATGAGAAAATGGGGGCTTATGCCTTTGCTGAAATAACAGGAGTCGCTTTAAAGTTAATTCTCGTTATTTCACTAAAATTTGCTTCTGTGGATAAGTTGCTTCTTTACTCTGTTTATATTTTGATGATTCAATTGTTTTTGTTGTTTTTTTATGTTTTATATGACAAAAGACACTTTGCAGAGTGTAAAATAGGGTTTTTATTAAATCGGAATATAGCTATTCCTATAATGAGTTTTTCTGGTTGGGACTTATATGGAAATGCTAGTGTTGTTGCACGTACTCAAGGGGTGAACATTATGTTAAATGTGTTTTTTGGTCCTGTGCTTAATGCGGCTAGTGGAATTGCAACACAGGTCCAAGGAGCAGTTTCAGCTTTTTCTAATAATGTTTTGGTTGCAATAAGACCTCAAATAGTGAAGTCTTATGCTAAAAAGAATATTAATTATACGATCTACTTGATGAGTATAGGATTAAAATTTACCTCTATACTTTTATTGATGATTATAAGTCCCTTAATAGTTGAAATGCGGTATGTTTTGGATTTATGGCTGGGGTATTACCCTTCCTATACTATAGTGTTTTGCCAATTGACATTACTGTTTGTTTTTTTTGCTAATATTTCTTCAGTTGTAATGAGTGTTGTTCATGCAACAGGTTATGTTAAAAAATCTAGTATATTAAATGGTACACTTTACTTATTAGTGATACCATTAGGTTACTTGGCTTTCCATTATGGTTCTTCGCCAATCATTCCTTTTGTATTAAATGCATTTTTTGTAGTTGTTGGATTTACTTTAAATATGATTTATTTATCTCAATATATTAAGATATTTGATTGGAAGCTATTTTATAAGAAAAATATTATTCCTGTTTTGTTGCTAGGTGGATTTGTTACTGTTTTTATTATTGCATTAAGGCAAATGTTAGAGAGTTCTTTTATCCGTGTAGTTATACTTAGTTTAAGTTCTATTGTTTTATATGGTTGTGGAACTTATTTTTTTCTAATGACTATTGAAATGCGTACTTTTGTTAAAAATAAAATAAAATTTATAAGGAATAGAAGATGAATGATAAGGAATTTTCACTTGTAAGTTTGATAACGCCTTGTTATAACGGTGAAAAACACATTGGGCGTTTGTTGAATTCCATTTTAGAACAAACATATCCTAATATAGAGCACTATGTAATTGATGATGGGAGTACAGATAATACCGCTGACGTTATAAAATCCTATATAGAGAAGTATGAGGCAAAAGGTTACTCTTTGACTTATGTTTTTCAAAATAATAGTGGACAATCAGTTGCTATTAATAATGGTCTAAAACTAATAAAAGGTGAGTATTTATTATGGCCTGATAGTGATGATTATTATAGTTGTATTGATTCTATATCAATTTTGATTGATGCTATATCGTCAACAGATGATTCATACGGAATTGTTAGATGTTTCTTGGAGTATGAAAACGAAAACTCATCAAGAGTTTATCGTAAGCATTCAACAACTAATCCTGCTTGTTATAAGGAAAACTTCTTTCGTGAAGCTGTTTTTGGATCTGATTGTTTTTGGTATGTTCCTGGAGGATTTGTGTTGAAAGTATCCCATTTGAGAAAGATTTTACCAGACTTTGAAATATTCACACATAAAGAGGCTGGACAAAATTATCAATTGCTTCTCCCTATTCTTTTTAATTATAAGTGTAAGACTATAGGTCGGTTTCTTTATAGAGTGATAGAAAAAGAGAACTCCCATTCTAGAATAGCACTAAATAATTGTAATATGCGGCTAAGGCAAGAATATATTTATAAGAAAACATTAGAGAAAACTATAGAGAGGATAAAAATGGGGGAGGAAGACAAGAACAAGCTTATGGAGGAGATAGACTTTAAATATATGCGATCAAATTGTTATATTCATGCGACTTTTCAACGAAAAGAATTTAAGCCTCTATTTAAAAAGATGTGCTTTACTTTCCCGCAATATATATCTTATAAAGATTATATAACGTATTATTTATATCGATTGAAGATTCTCCCTTTTTTAAGTCCCGTATTTAATTTTATTAGGCAACTTCTAAAATGATAGTATTAAAAAATAAAGAAGATTGTTGTGGGTGTAAGTCTTGTGAACAAATATGCCCTAAAAA
>CAZFXK010000185.1:0-2652 GCA_964522975.1 uncultured Bacteroides sp.
AAAACCGAAGCATTTAAAGTATTATTAAAAACTTCGGTTCTGGTAACTTACCTTCCATTCGTGTGGTTATACTTCTAGGCGAATAAGTAAATTAAAGAAGTAATTATTAAAGTTTGAAGATATTAATAAATAAGTAGTAAAGTGATTTTAGACCACACACATAAAGCTTAGAACGATTAAATCATTTATAATTCAGTGCTTTTTCCTGATGTTTTGAAGGCTGTTTTCTTCTTAAAAATCGTTGACATTGTTCTTGCATGCCATATCCTAAAATGGCTCCTAACATAAAATCCTCCTCTATGGAGAGCTTATTTAAGGGTTTATTACAAAATAGTTCAATCATTTGTATACATTCTTTTTTACCGAAGAAAAGATTGTATTTATTATTAGTAACCGGATATACAAAATGAGATAAATTGGCCACCTTTATTTTGTTCAAAGCAATAACCAACATATCATCACAAAGAGTACATAGAGCCATGCTACGTACCCCTTTTCTACATTCATATAATTGATGAGCGAAAACTTTTAGTTGTTCCATTAATTATAGTGATTCTTTTAATTGTTTAATCCATCGCTCAACCCTTTCTTCTGTTTTATCAGATTCATTATCTTCATCTAAAGGAAGTCCACAAAAAACACCATCTGCCACAGCTGAAGATTCATCGAATTCATAGTCCGCTGCATCAACACTATTACCTACTAGGGATGCTCCTATGCCTTCTGCTGCTGTTGCTATTAATCCTATAGCATCACAAAAGGTTTCAGAATAGGTAGCTGAATCTCCAAGACCAAAAACGGCCACTTTTTTACCTGACAAATTTACTGTTTTAACTTTTTCCAAGAAATCATACCAATCGTCCTGCAAATCGCCCCAACCTAATGTAGAAGAACCAAAGATTAATAAATCAAACTCCTCTAATTTACTTACATCTATATGGGCCACATCAAATATTGACGACACATCTAACTGATCTGCTAATAATTTTGCAACATATTCTGTATTACCTGAAGAAGTTCCATAAAATATTCCAATTTTTTCCATTTTCTTTTCTTTTTGCTATTTATAATAATAACAAAGAAAAGGTATTTTTATAATTCCATCAATCGCATATAATAGGTATAAATTCGTTTAAGAATAGCAATATATAAGGAATAGATTAGCTTAAACAAGACTTATAACATCCGGAATGAGTGATGAATTATGAGTTTCTGATTATTGCACTATTCAGCTTGAACCTCAAAAAGTCAATGGAATTTATGAAATAAGTTTTTATTCGTTTTGTAATTTTATAAGCCTTAAGGCAAATGAGTTATTTTATATAGAATATCCAAGCATCAGAGCTAGTTATAAAATGCAAAAAATAGGTCCCAGACCGAACGATCTTTTAACCCAGACCGAGCATTGATATAACCCAGACCGACAGGGCATGGATCCCAGACCTATTAAATTGTTCTATTACACGAATAGGGGTTTGGTATTTTTAATTAAAAACGGATGAATAAGAAGATTTTTTTTAATTTTAGGGGAAAAGATATCTTTTCTTAAGATCATTGCTCAAATCCATATTTGGTGTTTTTTATAAATGAATCCAGTAGAATGTCAATTTCGGCCTCTTTAATGGCCTCTTTATATTGGGGTTTTGTGTATTTCTTCTTTTTTATGATTTCAAAAGCCCTTACTGCTACTTCTATATTGTAGAGCAAAACTTGTTCTTTATTTTTCAGATCAAGAGTTAGCCGAGCCATATCGTGTTCTAAAACTAGAAGAACTTGTTCTAACTCTTTAATCCGTTGTTCTAACTTTTCTATTTCACTACACATAAATCTTTTATTTAGAATTCTATTTCTATATATTATACGTAAATAATGAATTTATGTATCATTTAAAATATGAAAAATTTAATCTAATTAGAAAAAGTTAGAAAAAAACTGAAGCAAGTGAAAAGATTTCAAAATACTATTCTTACCTTTGTACTCACAAAAATAAGAGGTATTTTATTTAATGAAGGTCTTAAATTTTACTTATTGATTTTAGTTGCAATACTAGTTGTAAATAAATAAAAACTTTAATTTTTCTCTTTTATTATTTAATATCTCAATAGTTTTGGCGCCTTCGTCTAGAGGTTAGGACGCGGCCCTCTCACGGCTGAAACACGAGTTCGATTCTCGTAGGCGCTACAATCTCATTAACTTCTACTCATCTTATAATCATCATACAATAAGTTTTTTGTGTTTTATTCTCTTATATTATGGAATTAAACAAACTAAATTGGGTTTGCAGGTTTTGTATATAAATTAGTGGAAAAGATGATCTAAATTAACTTCTTATTCAGGGACAGTAAGTATAAAAATTCTTTTATTCAAAATCAATGGAGTAATAAAAATAGGAGTAGGAGGGGAAGACCCTTGTGAATCGTGCCAGATTCGAACTGGCGACCTCTGCCCTGTCAAGGCAGCGCTCTAAACCAACTGAGCTAACGATTCTTTTTTGTGGTTACAAAGGTAATACAATATAAAATATATAACCATGATTTGTATAAATAAAAACTCAAAAAGATGGATTAATAGATTCCATATTATACAGAACGATAGTCCTAACAAGTCTGTAATGTAATTCTAAAATCTTCGGATTGCCAGATATTATTTCAA
>CAZFXK010000186.1:0-1154 GCA_964522975.1 uncultured Bacteroides sp.
GTTGCTTTTTCTGATCCTGAAGAGATGCTTACAGAATGATTCTGCATAACGTTCAAGCTGAACAGTTCATCAAACCAGTCCGTATTTCTCATCTCACCCTCACGTAAATACCTATTCATCGCATTTGTAGTATGATCTAATTCATAGGTTTGTGTAATAGGATTGTAGGTATTAATCATCTGATACATCTTTCCGTAGATACCACTATCACTGGCACGCATGGTTTCAGCAAAATTCAGCCATCCTTTTTGTTGCAATTCACGATAAACCCCCATTTGTTCTTGTGAATTCATAATGTTGAAATTCCGATAATTCGGTTTCATACGGATTGTAAATTCACCGGTATAATTTATGCGGCTGACTCCCGGTTTTCCTTTCTTTGTGGTTACCACAATAACACCGGCCATAGCACGGGCTCCATAAATAGATGTTGCCGAACCATCTTTCAGTATTTGAAAACTCTCAATATCATCTGCATTCAAACCGGCTATTGCCGAACTTATCAATGTTACCGCATCACCTGAAGATAAATCATCTGCATTAACATCAACCATATCTTCCATAATTACACCATCTACAACCCATAATGGTTGAGAACTACCATAAATTGAAGTAGCACCACGTACTCTAATCTTAGGGGCAGTACCAAAAGTACCTGATATATTCTGAACAGAAACTCCGGCAGAACGCCCTTCCAGTGCACGTCCAACATCTGCTAAACCGTCGAGTTTTACATCATCTCCACCTAGTTTATCCGTGGCTCCGGTAAATAAACGTTTATCCATCGTTACCATACCTGTAACTACCACTTCTGATAGTTCCAAACTTGTACTTTTTAGGGTAACTACCATATTAGGAGTTGCCTTTAATTCTTGTTTCTCATATCCTATAAAGGAAAAAATCAGAATAGAATTACTATTAGGCACTTGAATAACGAACTTTCCATCTATGTCTGTAAGTACCCCTTTTGTTGTATTTTTCAATAAAACAGTTGCCCCAATAACAGGGTCACCATTTTCATCTACAACTGTGCCCTTAACCGATTGTGCTTGCGCCAAAACATATCCAATGCTCAGCAAGCAACACAATAGGGTTAATGTCAATTTTCTTTTCATAAACACATTGTTTAGTTAATAAATTAAATTCACTTTTTT
>CAZFXK010000186.1:1254-2621 GCA_964522975.1 uncultured Bacteroides sp.
TCTCAAACAGCTGGTCCTCAAGGACCTACTTTAATACAAGATGCTTGGCTGACAGAAAAACTTGCACATTTTAATCGTGAGCGTATTCCCGAAAGAGTGGTGCATGCTAAAGGTTCGGGAGCATTTGGAACTTTTACAGTAACTAACGACATTTCAAAGTACACAAAAGCATCTATCTTTTCTGAAATAGGTAAAAAGACGGAACTATTTGCTCGTTTTTCAACAGTAGCCGGCGAAAAGGGTGCAGCCGATACAGAACGAGATGTGCGAGGCTTTGCTATTAAATTTTATACTGATGGAGGAAACTGGGATTTAGTGGGAAATAATACACCTGTATTTTTTATTCGTGATGCCATTAAATTCCCCGACTTTATCCACACTCAAAAACGGGATCCGAAAACAAACTTGAGAAGTGCAACAGCAGCTTGGGATTTTTGGAGTTTATCACCCGAATCAATACACCAGGTAATGATTTTAATGAGTGATAGAGGAATACCTAAAAATTTGAGGCAAATGCACGGCTTTGGTAGTCACACGTTTAGTATGATTAATGCCAAAAACGAACGTTTCTGGGTGAAATTTCACTTTAAAACTCAACAAGGGATAGCTAATTATACTGACCAAGAAGCTGCCGATGTAGTGGCTAATGATCGTGAAGCTTCTCAGCGAGATTTATTTGAACATATTGAGAAAGGTGATTTTCCAAAATGGAAACTGTGCATACAAGTGATGTCTGAAGCGGAAGCCGAGACTTTTGATTTCAATCCTTTCGATTTGACTAAAGTCTGGAGTCAGAAAACACATCCATTGATTGAGGTTGGAATAATGGAACTAAATAAAAATCCGGAAAACTATTTTGCCACAGTAGAACAAGCAGCCTTCAATCCGGCTAATGTGGTTCCGGGAATTGGTTTCTCTCCTGACAAAATGCTTCAGGGTAGACTGTTTGCTTATGCAGATGCTCATCGCTACCGTTTAGGTGTGAATGCGGGAAACCTTCCTGTAAATGCACCAAAATGTCCGGTACACAATTATCACAGAGATGGAACCATGCGTTTTGACGATAATGCGGGAGGTGCTGTCAACTATCAACCTAATAGTTTTGGAGGACCGGTAGAACAACCACAATACAAAGAGCCACCCCTAAAATTAGAGGGTGATGCCTACCAATACAATCATCGCGAGGACAAAGATTATTATACACAAGCAGGCGATTTATACCGCCTTATCCCACAAGAGGAAAAAGAGCGTTTGCATGGAAATGCAGCACGTTCAATGTCCGGAGTTCCGATAGAAATTCAAACTAGAGCCATTGCACGCTTCTATCAAGCCGATCCTAAATGTGGAGAAGGAATAGCCAAAGAGGT
>CAZFXK010000187.1:0-2605 GCA_964522975.1 uncultured Bacteroides sp.
TAGCCATATAACCTACAGCATCCGATATGAATTGTTGAATCAATGGTAAAACACCACCACCAACAACCATCATCATAAAAATACCTGAAGCTTGTGCTGTATATTTTCCCAATCCTTCTACAGCTAAATTAAAGATTCCACCCCACATTACTGAAGTACATAGACCACAGAGCACAAGAAACAATGCACTGATAGGCACTTTTGCCATCATAAATCCTTCTTCAACACTATAACCCGGCATTGAAACAGTTATTGTTTTGGGTGTAAAGATAGCAATTAACACAAACACTATGGCCGTAGCAGAAACCACAATAAGTTGTGTGCGACTTGAAACCTTACCACTAATGGCACTACTAGCAGAACGACCCACAAGCATTAATAACCAATAAATTGCAGCAATAGCACCACCAATAGCAGCACCATTAACTAAAATTCCTGCACCTCTTGCGCTGGAGTCAGCAAGATAAAAATTGAGAGTTCCGGGAATACCAATTTCAATTCCCACATAAATAAAAATACCTATCACACCTAAAACCGTATGACGAAAATTCCAAGGACTATGAGTAAATTTCTCTTTAACTTCACCCTTCTTTATTAAATGTGGTTCGGGAATGGTTATGAATGTCATTATAATAAAAGCTAATGCAAATACTCCCATTGCAATGAAAAGCAAAGGAGAAACATCTGTCATAGTTGTCTTATCAGTTACAGTACCAATTAAAACTCCTACGAATAGAGGGGTTAAAGTACCTGAAAGGGAGTTTAATGCACCACCTGTTTGTATAAGTTGGTTACCTTTATTACCGCCCCCACCTAACATGTTTAACATGGGGTTTACAACAGTATTCAGCATACATACACAGAACCCGCAAATAAATGCTCCTAACAGATAGATGATAAAGTTGAGCATAATAGTGTATTCTCCAAAAGAAAAGACACTAGTTGTAGCCCCGAAAATGCTGGAAAGATACTGAATCAATAATCCTAAAAAACCAATAGTCATTGCAGTAAGAGCAGTTTTCTTATAACCGATCTTCACCAACATATTACCTGCAGGAATTCCCATAATTAAATAGGCGAGGAAATTCATCATATTTCCCATCATACCTAGTGTGTTGGAACCGGCATATTGGTTTTTCCAAATCGTACCGAATGGTGCGGCTAAATTTGTAATGAAAGAGATCATTGCGAAAAGGAAAAACATCGTAATAATCGCAACGAGATTAGCATTCTTTTTTTCTTGTGTCATGATTTTATTTCAAAAAGTTAATTTATAATTTAAAGTTATTCTTTGTATAATGAGGAATTATCAATCAATATAAAAATCATATATTGTAGTTTGCTCATATTCTTCTCCGGGAAGAAGAGTAGCTGAAGGAAAGTGTGGTTTATTCGGAGTATCCGGAAAACATTGAGCCTCAAAACAAATTCCACTGCGTGCAGGAAAAGTAGCCCCGTCTGCTCCATTAAAACCGCCCAACCAGTTTCCGGTATAAAGCTGAACTCCTATTTCTGTGGTATAAACATCCATTTTCCGACCACTTTTTGAATCGTAACATGAAGCAGCAAAACTAAGTTCATCCTGTTCTTTTTTATTTAGAACATAACAATGATCATAACCTGCACCATGTTTTAATTGCAGAAAATCAGCATCAATTCTTTCTCCCACTTTGTGAGCTTCTCTAAAGTCCATAGGGGTTCCTTCTACTTTCAGTATTTCTCCTGTTGGTATTGAGGTTTCATCAATGGGTATGAAATAATCCGCTTGTATAACAACATCATTATCCTCAACGGAAGGTGTTGGATTTCCGGTTCCTGCCAAATTAAAAAATCCATGATTGGTAAGATTAACTATAGTAGGACTATCAGTTACCGCATTATAGTTTATAATTAAACAGTTAGAGTCGTCTGCAAGCTCATAACTGATCTCCACCTTCAATGTTCCGGGAAATCCTTCTTCATTATCCTTAGAAATATAAGTAAAAACTATTTTGTTATCACTCAACTGATTGGCATCCCATACTCTGGCATGAAACCCTGTAGGGCCACCATGTAAAGAATTGGGACCATTATTTGTTTTTAATCTATGCTCTTCACCTCTTAACCAAAAACTACCTTTAGCAATTCTATTACCATAACGACCAATAGTTGTACTCAAAAAAGGTTCAGGAGCATTTATTAAGTCATCAATAGAATCATAACTTAAAATCACATTTTCAAAGTTGTTATTTTTATCAGGAACAAAAATAGCAGTAAGTGCACACCCATAATTAGTAACTCCCACTGCCATTCCGTGTTTATTTTTCAGTATAAAAAGATCAGTCTTTTTACCATTAATAATCTTTTGAAAGCGCTCTCTGTTAAAAACAGCAAAGTCTTGTAATGAAATATTCGTGTCTTCCATACTTATTTCAGTTATTTAATAGATAATTCAAGCTTCACAAAGTAAAACAAAAAGGTCGACTAAAGAAATTTATCATAGACTTTGTACCTCCTTTTTTAGTAAAGTTTAATGGTTTAAATGAAGCAAAAAGAAGTAATATTAAATTTTTAGATTCAAATCTAATAAAAAATGATACATTTTACTATTTTTGTATTGAATCAC
>CAZFXK010000188.1:0-2585 GCA_964522975.1 uncultured Bacteroides sp.
CAGAAATCTTGACTGGCAGGAACAGGCTGCCAAATTACTCGTGTGGTGGAATTGGAAGACATATCGGGCTGTGATCTAAAGTATCGGTTTAAATACCGACCCGATCAAGGTGTGGGTTTACCACGTAATGCAAATATGTGCTTTAAGGTGAAGTACGATGGCGAAAAATGGTCCACGTGAAAACTAAATACAAACCTTGCAAGTTCGAGTCTTGCCACGAGTACTACACCCAAGCCGACAGGGTAAGTTGTCGGTAATATTTTAATGCCACCATAAAGGATGGTGTGAGGTGAAAGCCCTCCTTTAATCAATGTTAATATGTAAGGGGACTGTATAAATGCAGTCTCCTTTTTTTATCTATGAGAAAAGTAAGCAAGAAACAACAAAGAAGAAATAGGGAGATAGCACGATTAAAGAAAGCATTACCTCCTTATTGTGTGATATGCCACGGACAAGGAACTGATGCGGCACATTTAATACCCAAGTCAATCTATCCCGAACACTACACAAACCCTCTTAATATCGTCATAATGTGTAGAGAATGCCATAAGAGGTACGACAATGATAAAGAGTTCAGACAGAAACAACAACGCCTTATAACGATTGTAAAGTCCTTTGATGAGCTAGCAGCAAACAGATACTTTGATTTATGAATAGCCTACAAAAAAGTGAAGATACAATGAAACAAGTAATATATGGGAGGTGTCCTAGTAAATCGAATAGCTACAGAATAGTAAAGTTCAATAATTATTCAAAGCTGGCTAAAACAAAGGCATTGCAAGAATATGAAAAATCATTTTTTCTTCAATGTAATAAATATAGGGATAAGAATATATCTGGTTTTTTTGAGTTCCATATTGATGTGTTTTATCCATCAAATAGATCAGACTTAGATAATTCATTAAAGGTAGTACTAGACTGCTTACAAGATGTAAAAGCTATAAAAAACGACAATAAGTGTACTAAGATTATAGCCAATAAGTTTGTGGACAAGAAAAACCCAAGAATAGAATTTGAAATAAAAGAGATATAGAAAGGGGATTAAAACTTCCTATGATACTAGATACTATCAAAGAAATTCAAGAACAGAAAATAAAGGCAAAGAAAGAGCCTAGCCACGCAATGTTCATTGAAGTATTACAAGCCTTAAATGATAAAGGAATAACACAGGAGAAGCTAAGGAAGGATTTAAACAGACTCTACAAAGAGGACAAGATAGAGGTAGGCTCAACACTCAACAGTAAATACATAAAGACAAAATAGAAATGATTCTTTGTTTATTTTATGAATAGTTGTATATTTGTAATGCAAAGACTTTCATAGAAGGACGAGATAATCTTGTCTATAACGGTTAATTCCGTACATAATAAACAAATATTGGCAGTTCGCCCTGTATGTGCATTGTAATGGTGTACATAGTCCGTCCTTCGTGGAGGTCTTTGCAACAGGTAGTGGACTGCCTTCTTTTTTACAGTCCTTAAACAAACAAAATTCATTTAAATGCAAAGAACAAATGAAGATTGTTTGGATAGGTGTATTGCATCTAATTCAGACACGTCAACTCACGAAACGAGTGAATCCCTATCCCAACTTCAAAAAAAATTCAAAGTCGAAAAGGACGCCAAAAATCGGGCGTATTGTTTTATCCTATCCAAAGGTCTGCTTGCTGATTATGCTCACTTTGTAGAAGAAAACTATTCAAGCGACTATCACAAGAAAAATCTCAATCTATTAATTGAGTTGTTGGATCTTTAAAAATCAGAAATATGAATAACATAAATGTATTTAACTATAATGGAAGTAAGGTAACTTTCAATTTAGGAGATGGAAGTGTTATGGCAAATGCCACTGAAATGGCAAAACCTTTTGGTAAACAGCCAATTGACTGGTTAAAGACCAATCAATCAAAAGATTACATCGAAACATTTTCCAAACTGAAGTTTATCAGTTTGGCTGATTTAGTGCAAGTTACGAAAGGTGGCGATAATCCCGGCACTTGGATGCACGAAGATATAGCTATAGAATTTGCCAGATGGTTAAGTCCGGCATTTGCAATTTGGTGTAATGATAAAATAAAAGAACTTCTCTCAAAAGGAAAAGTGTATTTAACAAACATATCCAAAAAAGATATAGCCAGACTTCTTCTTGAATCAGAAGAAGAAAAAGAAGCTCTTCTACTTGAAAATAAAAAGAAATCTGAATTAATAAATTATATGAAGCCCAAAGCTGAGTTTACAGATAGAGTAAAGGATTTAGGGCATTTAGTAGATATAGGTCAGGCATCAAAACTATTAAAACTTTCTTTTGGTCGAAATACCTTATATAAAAAACTAAGAGAAAAGGGAATATTCTTTAGAAATAGAAATGAGCCTAAACAAGAGTATATAAGTAGAGGATATTTTGAATTGAGAATTAGTGAAATAACAAGGGATAATCATCCTCCAATAATAGCGACTAAGGTTTTAGTAACACAAAAAGGTCTCTATTGGTTGTCAAAATTATTTGAAGCAGATACAAACACTTCAATACCTAAACTTATGATAAGTTGAAAGTAATAACAATTAAGTATATAACATCAATATGAA
>CAZFXK010000189.1:0-2572 GCA_964522975.1 uncultured Bacteroides sp.
CTAATGTTTCTTTATTTTCTTGTTTCCATCTATTATTAAGAGCAGACATACTTCTTTTTCCCCAATAACCCTTTTCTTCTCGAAACCATTGTTTTAATTCTTCCCGTTTGGTTGTATCTGGATATTTATCAATGAAATGTTGCCTTGTATAACCAGCCCCAGGCTCTGCCCAAAACAAATCTTCTTCAGGTAATGCAAATAGAAAGTCACGATACATCATTTCGGGGCTTTTTTCACCTGGAAGTAATAATATGTTTTTTATCCTTGTCCTTTTGTTAAGTTTATTGTACATGTCGCCATCTAAAGCAATTATACTATTTTTAAATTCATCAATATTAGATTGGGCTAATGCTATTAAAGTATCTCCTGGAAGCTTTCCAGCAATAACTGATATGCGTTTTTTATATATATTAGGAAGCAGGTTTTTTATAACTAATTGTGCCTCTGCGTCTTCGCAATATAAATTTATCTTAGGAATAGTTATATTTTCATTTATAGTCATAGCTAAATCATTTATCATCCTTTCATAAGTAATATCTTTAATTACTTGTAATCTGCCTCTTGATTTAGCTAAGTATACTACTTGGATATCATTATTATGACTATAATCACTTTTCATTAAATAGTCTAATATTTCTAGGGAGTGGGTAGTAAATACTATTTGAATGTCTAGGTTTCTGGACCATTTAATTAAATGCTTAATCAAACGTATTTGGGCTCCAGGGTATAAAGTAGACTCAATTTCATCTATAAGTAAAAGTCCCCCCTTGTACTCTTCTTTGAGTTCTTTTTTTAAGCGTTGAAAAGAAACAATTGCACCTATTATTTTACCTATATTATCTTGCCCAGCAGAGTTACCCCTCTCACCATGTATTTCATTTATCGCACATAAAGTAGCTTTTTGCCTTTTTACTGAATAATAAGAAGGGGAAGAATCGCCTTCAAGTATGAGAATCTTGCTATGTGCTCTTCTGTAGAAGTTTTCTTCCTCCTTGGAAAGATATTTTGGAACAATGTCTTCCTTTCCTGTAGTAACCCCGATAGGATAAACTCTGTTCATTCCTAGATAAATTACGGGGAAAGGAATGTTACCCTTTCCTTTCCGCCTGTCTTCATCGCGAGTAACTAGTCTAATATAAGGAGGTTCTTCGCGGGAACGACTCTTTACTTTAACTTCAGTATCCCCGCAAAGCTGATTGTTGTAGAAACGCACCCAATATTCATGACTTGTCGCAGGTTCTTTTTCTGCGTCTAATTTGAAATTATCGCTAAATTTCGCCTTGAAAGATTCGTTGAAAATTGTTGACTTTCCATCTGGAGAATTAAAAGGTTGTCCTAACATTCCTAAAATGGTAGATTTTCCTGTAGCATTTTGGCCAGCTATAGCAGTTATCTTCTTTCCTATCGGAATAGTTAACTCATTTAATCCACGGAAATTCACAATATAAAGTTCCTTAATTACTGCCAAAACAATCCCTCCTATATTTACTGATTTTAAGAAATATCTAACATAACAAATAATTCACATCCTTTTGTTGTTTGGTTAAAATAAATTCTTATATTTTATCTATTACTTCAAGCTGCCTTCTATGGTATATTATTGTTCGCGTTCGGTTTGATATTTTATTAAATTCCACTTCCCCATAAACTAGAACCTTGCTTCCTTCATGTTCTTTTTTAATGTCTTGAAAATCATCAAAGTATTTTTTGAAAATAACGACTGTGAAAGGAGGGAGTCCTTCTTCTTTAGTGAAATTCAAGTACATAACTGTTTCTAATTTAACTACCGAACCAATTGTTCCATGCACTATTACATCATTCTTATTACCCTTTATAGCTAGTTCATGAGCTGAATTTTGGTCAATAATAATTTCTGGAATAGAATAATATTCTCCATTGAATCTTATGGTTGTAGCTGCAAGTATATCTATAGAGTTGTTCAGATATTTTGCTAGAGCCTTAAGAGATTGCACTCGTTTGGGAAGCGCATTTTCTTTATTTGCGTATTTATTAGTATATTTGAGCTTTTTCTTCGGATGTTCCCATCCGATTTCTGGTACCTGCCCACGATAATTTACTTTGTTGGGATTTCTAAGATCAAGGTTTAGCATATGCGGTTCTGTCCTTTTAGCTTTAGGGTCAGGTTTATATGTTTTTATTTTTTTTAAAGAATCAAATATCTTAAGTTCGCGTTTTTCTGGGCACCAATTTTTATGAGTTGTATCTGGTGTTCTTCCAGATGTTCTAAAAAAAGGGTTGCGGTCTGTGGTAGGACTAACAAAAAAAACCCTAGCTCCACAATGAAGGCAATACAAGTCAGTATGTACATTAGCAACATATTCACTTGGATTAATAATTGAACCATCAGGTAAACGTGCATTTTGCATAAATATCCCCTCCAAAAAAAATTAAAAAGGAGTGTTGTAAATGAAAGTTAATCCATTACTTTTAGAAGCCCCCGAGTTTTATGGGAATTTTTACATTATCAATCAAGAGGCTAGGTTAATCCTAAGAGATGGAATTATTCTTCTTGCCGAGGTTATACCTGAGTATTCTCATCAAGATGTTTATA
>CAZFXK010000190.1:0-2539 GCA_964522975.1 uncultured Bacteroides sp.
AGCAGCCCCCTCCTAAGGGGCAGGTCGAACGTTCAAATCGTTTCAGGGACGCCATTTGGTATTATTAAAGTCTTGTAACGCCAGTTTTATAAGACTTTTTAATTATATTAAAATACCATATATTATTACAAAGTATTTTAATGAATTATCACTTTCGACACTTTTAAAATGGTTAAATTGTTTTTAGATATAAGAATATTATTATATATTTATAATATAACAATAGAATAAGCTTACTGATGAAAAAAATGGAAAAATTAAGATATAGCTGGAGATAGTGTATAGTTAGTAGAAATTGCTGATTGTAAAATGATTTCGGATTTTTTAAATGAATCCGCACTGCTATAATAAGCATTTCTGTGAATGAAGTGCTTTTTTTATGAAATGCCTTACAAATCTGGACAAAATATGATAAAATTATAGGCAGTAAAGCTGAAAAAATGGAGGCAATAATATGATTAAAACTGCTACCAATATAACGAAAATTAATAGAGATAAGATGATTGATTTTCTTGAGGAACTTAAAGAATCACACACTGATGATTCTTCCATCCGAGCATTAAATGAAATAAAAAATACATTGACGGAAAAGAAATTTGGACTTATTTTTGAAGAACATATTGAAGAAGTAGATGAAAGATTAAAAAATGAAATTCCTGTTTTTTGTGCAGATGAGAGTAGAAAAATTACCAAGGATACAAACTTACCATATAATTTTATTCTTGAAGGAGATAACTTACAGGCACTGTATCTTTTATAAAAAACCCATAGAGGAAGAATTGATTGTATTTATATAGATCCGCCATATAATAGTGGTGCTAAGGATTGGAAATATAATAATGACTATGTTGATAAAAATGATGTTTATCGCCATAGTAAATGGCTTTCGATGATGAAAACCAGATTATTAGTAGCTAGAAATTTATTGAATCCCGAAGAATCTGTGCTTATTTGTACTATTGATGAAAAAGAATATATTCATTTGGGTGCATTATTAGAGGAATTGTTTCCTGAATCTAAAATGACTATGATTAGTAGTGTAATAAACGTGAAAGGAGTAGCTAGAGAATCAGAATTTTCGAGAGTGAACGAATACATTTATGTTCTTCAATTTGGAACATGCGCTGTGGAAAGTTTGCAGTTATCTGATGAATGGCTTGGTAATGTGCGTTCTTCAGGAAGAAATAAGCTTCGTTTAGGGTCTTTGTTAAGGTCTGGGAGTAATAGTCATAGAAATCACTCTCCTGGATGTTTTTATCCGCTATATTTTAATAGTGACGGAAAGTTTATCAGTGCTGGAGACCCAATTGGCATTGATGTAGATAGAACCACTGTTTCTATTCCCACTAATATGATTGCAGTTTGGCCAATTCATCAAAATGGAACCGAGGGAGTTTGGCAGTATTCTAAAAAAGGATTTGAAAAACTTTTAGAAAATGGTTTTGTTTATTTCGGAAAACTTAGAGGAAATAGCATAGGTGTATCTTACGCACCAAAAGGTGTTCAGGATAAAATTAAAAAAGGCTATTTTAAAATTACGGGTTATAATGATGATGGTAGTGCAATTATAGATGATTCCGATTATGTAGCGACATTCATACCGGGGAACCAATGGGCAATACCTTCTCATAACTCTACTGAATACGGAACAAAATTAATACAAAAGATATTATTAGATAAAAGATTTGATTATCCGAAGTCGCTATATGCAGTATGCGACACGTTAAGTTTCTTTATAAAAAGCAAACCGAAATCAACTATAGTAGATTTTTTTGCAGGTTCGGGAACAACTCTTCATGCCATTAATCTATTGAATGCTATGGATGGTGGACAGAGAAATTGTATTATGGTTACAAATAATGAAGTTTCAGAGGATGAGGCAAAAATATTGAATAATCAAGGGTTTAGTAAAGGTGACGAAGAATGGGAACGTCGTGGAATTGCTAAACATGTGACTTGGCCAAGAACAGAGTGTGTTATTAATGGAGTTGATATAAAAGGGAATATATTAGATGGAGTTTATTTAAATAGTGGTATTCCCATGTCTATAGGCTTTAATGCAAATGTAAAATATTTTAAATGTGACTGGACACCCAGAAAACCCGAAAATTATTTATTAAGTAATGCTTTACTATTACATATTAAAGAAATGATTGAAATTCAAAATGCAATTGAAGTAGATAATATTAAAAATGTAATTTTATATAATAAAGAAGATTATAATAAATATATTTTAGACTCAGAAAAATACGCTAATATTCAAAATGTATGGGTAAATCAAAATATTATATTTGATACAAATGAATTAAGAATGTTACAAAAGAAAAACTATAAATACATACCTAGAGAATTTTTTGGACAAGAATTAAAGGAGGCGGCGGAATAATGTTTAAATTTAATTTATATGATTTTCAAGAGAAACACTTAGATAGTTTATTAAAAAAATGTGTCGACCAAGAAGAGCTGATTTTATATGCTCCTACTGGGGAACGTGTCATAATAGTGATGGGTGCAGTTTGTGTTATTAAACCAAGGGTTT